>JAUHZF010000145.1 GCA_030426145.1 Polyangia bacterium | reverse complement strand
CCATCGCTCGCTGCAACGGCATAGAGTTGTAGCGGACCCACGATCACCTATTTAGAATCCATGCCGTTCGAACAAGGGGAGCTGGGGCGCACTCGTTCTCGGCCTCGCGAGCACGAGCTCGAGAGCGAGACTCCGACCCGCATCGGGTCTAGAACTGGAAGTAGATGAAGGGGGCCGTTTGGCTGGGAATGAACGCGAGGGCTGCAGCCCAGGCTACGCCATAGGCGGGCGCGAAGACCCAGTCGGGAACGGCGTCGAGCCACTTGCGGTCGCGCAGCAGATAGGCTGCCACGTGGGCGAGACCCAGGCCCGCGAAGATCACGAGCCAGCTCGCGTTGAACGACGTCTTCCCCGGACTATGAAAGGTGACCCACGAGCGCGCGGCGACGAAGGCCGTCGACCAGTCTTGTGCCCGAAAGAAGATCCACGCGAGGCAGACCCAGTAGTAGGTCAGCAGCAGCGATAGCGCGCGATAGGGCCAGCTCCGGCGCGGCAACACCTGGAATCGTTTGGCCCAGACTTGGTGAAAGATGAGGGCGAAGCCATGTAGGCCGCCCCAGACCACGAAGTTCCAGGAGGCCCCGTGCCACAGGCCACCGAGCAGCATCGTGAGCATCAGGTTTCGGTAGCGGAAGAGCGTGCTACCCCGATTGCCCCCGAGGGAGATGTACAGGTAGTCGCGCAGCCAACTCGATAGGCTGATGTGCCAGCGCCGCCAGAAATCCTGAATGTCGGTGCTGAGGTAGGGGTGCGCGAAGTTGCGACACAGGTTGTAACCGAGCAGCGCCGCGGTCGCGATCGCCATGTCGCTGTAACCCGAGAAGTCGCAGTAGATCTGGATCGAGTACCCTATTGTGGCGAGCCACGCGCTCTTCGCATCGTAGAGATTGGGCGCGGCGTAATAGGCGTCGACCATCTTGGCGACGTTGTCGGCGACGCAGGCCTTCTTGATGAACCCCACGAGAAACAGCGCCAACGCACGACGCACCTGTACCTTGCCGAAGTGGCGCGGGGCCTCGAGCTGGAAGAAGAAGTCTCGTGCGCGGACGATGGGACCGGCCACCAACTGGGGGAAGAATGCGACGAAGACTGCCACGTCGAGGAACGAACGCTTGGGCTCGAGTCGGCCCCGGTAGACGTCGATCGAATAGCTGAGGGTCTGAAATGTGTAGAAGCTGATCCCCACGGGAAGCGTCACGTCGAGGGTCAAGCGCGACACGGTGAGGCCCGCCTCGGACAACAGGTACCGCGTCGATTCGGAGAAGAAGTCGAAGTACTTGAACACCCCGAGCATGCCGAGGTTGCTCACCAGACTCAGCGCCATGAATGCGCGACGTCGCCCTACCCTTTCCCCCTCGACCTTCGTGCCCATGCCGCGCGCGGCCACGTAGTCGACCACCGTCGAGGCGAGCATGAGCGAGAGAAAGCGCCAGTCCCAGGCTGCGTAGAAGGTATAGCTCGCAACGAGCAACAAGACCTTTCGCGCCCAATGCCATGGGGTGGCCCAGTTGAGGAGCCAAACCACGGCGAAGAAGGCGAGGAAGCGTGGCTCGGTGAAGATCACGGGACAGACCAGAGCTCGAGCAGGTCCGCCACCAGCCTCTTTGAAAACAGAGGTGTCGCTCGCGCGTGCATGTGAGACGCCTCGAAACGGTTGTCGGCGTCATAGAACGCCGGATGCTGTTCGGGATCGCCGTAGTCGAGGAGCCGTGGCACCAGCCCTTCCTCCTGGGCCTGGTAGACGTAATCGGCGTAGATGTCAGGGCGCGGGCTCAGCAGAATGGTGAGGAGGCTCCCGCGTTCATCGCTCTGCGCGTGAACTCGCAGCAGCACCTTTCGACCCACGACAGGCAGGCGCTGCGAGCTGTTCCTACGACGATATCGTAGCATGCGTCGTGTGCGCCGCATGGCGACCTCAGGAACCGCCTTGAATGCCTCTCGGTTCTTCTGAACCTGCTCGAGGGCGCCGGGTTCGAAGAACTGCTTCACACCGACTTCGTCGTGCAGACCTATGAACCCTCGGGTTTCTCGCAACAGCTCCACGTGATCGCGATACCGCAGTGCAGGTCCGCAGCCCGACAGGTCGATGTGCCAGGTGCACCAATGACGAAACGCGTACCCCAACAGGTGAGCCCCTCGGCCAGTGTTGAAGGTTCGGTAGAGAAACGCCCGCAGGTGGGGTTGAAAGTACTGAAATCGCAGCTCACGGTCCTGCACATTGGCGGCGTAGTGCTCCCATACCCATCGGGTTCGGGTGAAATCGTGCCACTTGATGAACCGTTCGCTCTTGGCATTGTTGCCGCGGGGATGCGACCGGAGATCACCCGGGTCGAGCACGACATAGCGCGGAGTGGCGTCTTCGAAGATCTCTTCCAACACGTAGGAGGTCTCGATGGCGTTCATCGCGCCCACGCCGAAGTTGAAAGAACGCAGCGGATGGTTCGCGTGGGCGAACTCCTCATCGACCAACGCCGGGTCGATGTGGTGATTGACGCGACTGTTCCCAATGAACAGGAGGTCCGTCTGGTCGTCGTAGTCCCGAAAGGCCTCGAAGCGGGCGGCCAGGAAAGAATCGTCCAGGTAGATGGGGCCGCTCTCTCGTATGGCCCACGTCGACAGACAGAAGCCAACGACACTGACCGACGCCAACAAGGCACCTCGTGTTCGAGAGGTGCCCCTCTCCTCGTCGGTCACGAGGTCGACGATTCCGTCACGACGCCCCCCGGATTGCAGCCCCGAGGGTGCCATCAATTCAGGAGTAGCTCGCGCTCGACGGAAACGCGCTTGGTGTCCCCCCCTCGAGAGTACTCGAGGGCGACACTCGTTCCGGGTTCCCCGCGCAGGCGCTGCATGGCCTCGACATGCGTCATGTTCTCGGCCGACCGACCGTCGATGCTCAGGATCCGGTCTCCCTTGAGGAGCCCAGCCTTGAACGCAGTGCTGTTCGGGTCGACGTGGACCACCTCCAACGCATCACCCGAAGCGCGGATAGTCAGGCCGGTGGTCGGGACCTCCTTGCGAGGACGGCCGTCCGCGGGGTTGAGCGCGATGTCGACCGAGCGCCCGGCGGTGAGGCCGGACACGAGTCGAATGTTGTAGCCCGACGCCTGAGCCCGGACGGAGAACGGCATGTCCTCCGGTGCTCCGGGGAGGGTGAAGCGACCATCGTCGTCGGTTCGCACGGGGCGAGGGGGCGCCTGCTTCGAGATGGTGATCCCCTGCAACCGAACGATGACGCCTGCGATGGGTTCTCCCGACTCGGCGTCGGTGATGCGACCGCTGACCTCGGCGCCGCCGTCGAACGACATGCGCACGCCTCGGCGAACCTCACCCGTCCCGAGCTCGATGGGGTCGGTCTTGGCGGGCGCCGCGGCGCGGCCGGTGGCGGTGAGCACGTATCGACCAGGCGGCAGGTCGGTGAGGGAGAAGTTGCCCTCCCCGTCGGTCATCGTCGACTTGCGCAAGCGGCTGTTGAAGTCTTCGCTGATGGGCACGTAGAGCTCGACCCCCACCGTGGCCCGCGGCACGCCGACCCCGTCGGACGAGAGCACCACGCCCTCGATGGCGCCCATCTTGCGCAAGCGCAACGTGAGCTCCTGCCCCGACGTGGCCTTCTGCGTCTCGGAGGGACCGGCCCCGGCCATGGAGGCGACCAGGTCGCAGCCCTCCGCCGAGGGGGAGAGCGTGAAGTTGCCCTCCTCGTCCGTCTTGCTCGACACCGCCTCCCCTTCGACCACACCGAGGCAGCGAACGATGGCCCCCGCAGCGGGGTACCCATCCGCATTGAGGACCCGCCCCGAGATCGGCTGCGCGGCCTGCAGCTTGAGCTCGGCCGAGGTCGTCTCTCCGGTCTTCCCGGCGGCCACGTCGACGCGGCCCGAGCGATGGGAGGTGGAGCTGGCGCGAACCACGACCGGCTTGATGGTGATCCCCTGAAGCAGGGCCACGCCTTCGGCCGACGTGCGGGCGGAGCGGCCCTTCACGCTGTCGACCCACACCTTGGCCCCCGAGATCGGGGCCCCGTCGGCGTCGAGCACCTTGACCGACAGAATGCGGTACCCCGCGCCACTCGGCACCGGCGTCTGCGTCTCCGTTGCCCCGTCTGAAGGGGCTCCCACGACCCGTGACGGCGCGGCGACGGTGGTCCCTTTCGAACGCACCTCAGGCGCCTGCGGCAGCAGAATCGCCGCCGCCGCGATCGGCACCACGAGCAGGGCCAGAAACGCGAAGACGGCCGCGCGGATCCGGGGACTTAGACGCACGACCCAGTTGTAACGTCGGCGGGGTGCTCGCGCCAACTGCCCTGAAGCCTCAATTGCCCACCGCGCTCGCTTCCCCGTCGCGCTCGCTTCCGTCGGGCGCACCGGGTGCCGACGGGGGAACGTCCTCTGGAGGCGGTTCCTGCGGGGCGCGGCGCCTCTTCAGCCAGGCGAAGGGCTCCATCAGCCGAGCCAGGAGGTCACGTGGGGAGAGCACGTGGAGGGCTTCGGTGAAGAAGTAGGTGGCCATGATGAGCCCGAGGAGCAGCGAGAACTCCTTGGCCGGGTCCCCGGTGATGAGCTTCATCCGGTCGTTGTGGAGCAGGCCCGCGACTTGGATGATGAAGTAGGTGCAGGCGGCCAAGGTGTGGCGATGCACGACGAAGACCACGATGAGGAACGGGGCGCTCCAGAGCAGGTAGTGCTCGGCCACGTTGCGCGCGAAGAGCATGAAGCCCACGTAGAGGAAGGCCATCGTGCGGTACGAGGGCGTCTTCCGATCCGTGAGCAGCGCCAAGACCGGCAACGACATGATGAACCGCAAGGTGATCTCGTTGGGCAGCTCCTTGTCGAGGTAGCCCCACACTTTGAGGTTGGCCATCCAGGTCAACCCGCTCATCGGCTTGTCGAGCTGAGGCTTCGTCATGCGTTCGAACCACAGCTCGTGGTTGTCCAAGACGAACGGCGCGATCATGGCGATGGTCACCAGGGCCGCGACCATGGTCTTGGTGAAGAGCTTGGGGCGTAGCGCGAGGAAAGGCCCCGCGAGCACCGCGAGTTGTTTCGTGCCCACCGAAGCGCCGAGATAGAGCGCGTAGCGCCACCGACGCTCGTTGGCCACGGCCATGAACAGGAGCGCGACGGGAAGCGCGTCGACCCGCCCCACGTAGCCGTTGACGAAGAAGACCACGGGCGAGAGCAGGTAGAGCGCGACCGCGACATCGGCCTCGCGCTTGCGACGACGGTAGCGAAAGACCACCCGCCATAGCGTGAGCGAGATGAGGAGATCTCCGAGCAGCCCCGGCAACCGCGAAGCGTAGACCCGGTAGAAGTGGGTGTAGCCGAGAAGCCAGCGGGCCGGGATGTACTGGTAGTACAGGCCCGCGGGCTTGTGCATGTACGACTTCCCCCAGTACTTGGCCGCCGTGTACTGCGGGTCGAGGGTGGCGAAGTGGAGGTCGGTCTTGTGGAAGATGTTCTCCACGTAGAGCAGCGTGGCGTGGTGAACGTCGCCCGTGAGATGGATCGAGGAGACGGACGCCCGCACGATCATCACGACGCCGAAGGCGAGCAGCACGAAGGCGTAACGTCGACGCCACGCGAGCCAGCGACGTACCACGACCCTCAGCTTTCGGCCCCTGAGCCGCGCGTAGGCCAACATCAGCAACACGAGGCCAGAGAAGAAAGCCACGACACGCTCGAAGGCGGCGTGTCCGTGGTGCTCGACGAAGACCATGCGGAGGTCGCGCGCGTAACTGACGTCGCGGCCGCGAACGTTGTAGTTCACCACGCCCAGGACGTGCTCGCCCGGCCCATCTACGGTGACGTCGAGCACGACGGGCTCGGAGCGGAGGTTGTTCTTGCGCGTGATGAAGCGCGAGTTGCGACACTTCTGCTGCCGCTTGTAGAAGCGTCGCCCGTCGACGTAGATCTCCTGCACACAATCGAGCGCATAGACCTCCAGGCGAATGCGCTGTCGATTGGTCGAGAACCTCAGCCGATGGTGCCCCGCTTCGAGGAAGTAGGGGTAGTTGACGACCTCGAAGCCAGCCGGAGGTGGTCCCGGCTTCGACCAGCCATCCTTCGCATCCTTGGCGAAGGTCTCGTCGTGAAGGCGAAACGCGAGGTGGTTCTTGATGACGAGGCCAAGCGACCCACTGAACACCATGCCCACCAGCACCACCGTGATGGCGACGAGGTGGTCGCTCCACCAGCGACGAAACCGGCTCACGGCGTCTCCTCCGTCACCGCACCCATCAGGCGCTGGGTGTAGCGCTTGGCGACGGGGTGGGTCACGTGGTCGCTGTTCTCCATCTGGGCCGCGGGAAAGGACGCCGGACGGTCCATGAGCAGGCACTTCACGTGGTCGGCCCGGTTGCACAGGGCCTTCAGCTTGCTGCGTACCTGGCGCATGTACGACGAGAAGAACGGGTCGCGGGCGAGCGCCTCATCGAGCGGGCTGAGCGCCAGCGAGACGGGCACGCCGTGTTGGCTCGCGATGTCGACGATGGCCTCGAAGCCGAGACGGTTGAGCTTGGAGACGCTGAACTTGTGTCGGCGAACGAAGTTGATGTGACCCCGGGTATCGCGCACCACGTTGTCTGGTTTGGCCTTGTCGACGCGCATGTAGCCCGTGGCATCGATCTGACGGCCCTTCAGCGCGCGCATGCTGCTCTGTGGCTTGAGGATCCACTTCCGCACCGTGCTGCTCTGGGCGTAGCCCGGCACGTAGCGCTGAATGGCCATCTCGCGTTCTTGTTCTGGCTTGAGCCGCAGTACGGGTTCGTAGGTCTTCCAGAACCCCCAGCGCAGCGGAACCATCGACATCCCGTGGTGAATGGGGGGCCGGTTTCCCTGCCCCCCGTGGCCTCCCCCATTGGTCGGCCAGACGTCGTAGACGTGCACGACGATGACGCCCTTTCGCGGCGGCCCGTGGCGATCGATGTAGTGCTGGAGCTGCCAGGCCCCCTCCACCACCAGCTGCTGCGCGGTCGAGCAGAGGTTGAGCGCCGTCTCTCCGCGGTCACGAAGAATGACGTCGGGACGAACGCCCTGGTTGCAGCTCGAATCACCGAGGATGAGCCAATCGACGGGCTCCTCTCGTGCCTCGAGCAAATCCCACTTCTTGGCGATGAGGTAGTAGCCGAGGTTGGTGGTGTAGCGGCGAAGCAACGCCCCGAGGAGAAAGTTGAAGCCCACCGCCGCCACCAGGGTCACCACGACCGTCACGAGCACCTTCCGCGCTCGGCTTGGCGCGGGCGTCTCCTCGGGGAGCTGCTTGTTGTACTTCGACATGACGGTAGGACGGCGAGATCGCGGCGACTGGCGGCCGAGGCTAGAACTGGAAGTAGATGAACTCCACCGGCTCGCGAACGCCGAGCACGACGATGGCCAAGATCATGAAGCCGTAGGCGAGCCCCTGCACCACGCCCGGGAGACGGGTGAAGACGGCCAGGTCACGACGGACGTACTGCACGACCTGGGTGATGAGCAAGGGCACCCCGAAGACGCCAACTTGGGTCCATAGCTTGCCCGCGCGACCCGTGTAGCCGAACCCGAGGTGGCTCAGCACCCCCCACAGTTGGTCGAGGGTTCGGCTGCGGAAGATGATCCAGCCCAGCAAGGTGAAGCAGAGCATCAGAAGCATCTTGGCGATGATGCGCACGGGGTTGTACCGCCCTGACCACGGGTCGAGGTGTTCGGGGCTCCGGTCGAAGACGCGATAGAGGGCCAAGATCAGCCCGTGATAGAAACCCCAGATCACGAAGTTCCACGAAGCGCCGTGCCAGAGCCCGCCGAGCAGCATCGTGATCATGAGGTTGCGCTGGGTCCCGAAGCGCCCGCCACGATTGCCACCGAGTGGGATGTAGAGGTAGTCGCGCAGCCAAGAAGACAGCGAAATGTGCCACCTCAACCAGAAATCCGACGGGTTCAGGGCGAAGTAGGGCAGCTTGAAGTTCACCATCAGCTCGAAACCGAGCAGCTTGGCGATGCCGCGCGCGATGTCGGAATAGGCCGAGAAGTCGCCGTAGATCTGAATGGTGAAGGCCACCACGCCCGCCAGGACCTCGAGGCCGTGGTAGTCGGCGTAGTTGTCGAAGATCGGATTGGCGACCTTGGCCAGGTTGTCGGCGATGACGATCTTCTTGAAGTAGCCCCCTACGATGAGGGACAGGCCCAGCTGCACTTGCGCCCAGTCAAGCTTCCGGGGCGAGAGGATCTGGGGGAGGAAGGTCTGTGCCCGCTCGATGGGCCCCGCGACGAGCTGCGGGAAGAAGAGCACGTAGAGCGCGAGGTCGAGAATGCTCGGCGTCGGCTCGACGTCCTCGCGATAGACGTCGATGACGTACGAAAGGGCCTGGAAGGTATAGAAGGAGATCCCGACGGGCAGAATGATCTCGAGGGTCACCGGCCCTGGGTTGAGGCCTAGGGCCCGAAGGACCGCGGCTCCGCTCTCGGCGAAGAAGTTGAAGTACTTGAAGAAGCCGAGAACGACGAGATTGAAGACGACCGCCCCGGCGACCCAACGCTTGCGGACCTTCTCGGAGTCCGACTTCACCAAGCGCTTGGCGGCGATGTGCACGACCACGATGGTCGAGCCTACGAGGAACAGAAAGCGCCAGTCCCAATAGCCGTAGAAGAAGGCGCTCGCGACCAGGAGCCACAGGTTCTGAACCTTCAGCCATCGCTTGGTCAGGGCGTAGCCGAGGCCGACGATGGCGAAGAAGATCAGGAAGTCGAGCGAGTTGAAGAGCACGGCGTTCGCGGCTCAGCGCGGGGCAGAGGGGGCTGGGGTCGGCGTTCGCGGCGCCACCCGCGGGGGGAGTCTCGGAGGCTTGGCCGATGGCGTGGCCGACGGCGCGGCCGACGGGGTGGCGCCCGGAGGCTCTACATCGAGCAGCGGTCGAGGCTTGGGCTTGGGTGCCGGGGGACGAGGTTGGGCTTTCTTCGACCTCCGCTCGTTGTAGATGCGGTGAGCTTCGGCGGCGCGCGAGTGATCGGAGGCGTACAGCACGAAGCTCTTCCAGCGCTTCATCTCACGCAACTCGCCGGCGGCGACGCGGCTGTCGTGCCATTCTCGGCGCTTGGCGATCTCGCCGAGGTCGACGAAGACGTAATGGGTCTGCTTCTTCTGACGATAGAAGTAGACCTCGCGCCGGTTGGAGACGTGCGGCCCCAGCTTGTTGGTGGTGGTCACGCTCGCGCCGGGCGGGATCATGTCGACCATCTCGCGCACCTTGGCGTATTGCTCGATGTACTTCTCTTCGAGCGGCGGCCGCGCGACCGAAGAGAAGCCACCACGAAACGTCGTGTTCTTCCAGAGCACGCCGTACTTCCAGCTCACGAAGAAGGCACTGGTGAGCATGAAGGCCATCGTGCCTGCCAGCAGGCGCTCACGATTGAAGCCGAAGCGCTCGGTCCGAGGGTCGTCGAGAATGCGGCGTAGTCCCATCGGCGCAATGGCGAAGGCGATGGGGAAGATCATGCACGCGTACTGAAAGTGCGGCTTGTAGACGGGCTTGCGCGACGCGAGCAAGGCCACCAGCAAACCGTAGAGCATCATCAGCCGCGCCCGCTTGGCGAAGAAGGGCATGAAGCCGAGCGGCACGAAGAGCGTGAGCAGATATTGGATCTTCTGTTTGTCCCCGATGCTGAAGTCCAAGACCTTCATCGGGTTGCTGATGAGGGTGAGGACGAGCCCGCGAACCCCCTTGTGGTGGGGAATGAGGTCGCGAAAGTAGTATTCGTAGGAGTAACCCTCGTTGGACCCCGTGTTGAGCACGCCCGAAGCGGGCATGACCTGGCTCTTCACGAAGACGTAGTAGGCAGCGCAGAAGAGGACCGTGAGGTAGCCCACGCGCACGAACTTCCGTTTGCCCGAGATGACGGCATAGAAGCCCACGAAGGTCGCGAGCAACGGCACGTCTTCGCGACACAGCAGCAGCAGGACCAGGGTGATGGCGTAGCTCTTGAAGTGGCGGTGCTCCAAGAAGTAGAGCAGCCACAGCATGAGGGGCGTGACGAGCGTCAGCGAGTGGAACTCGTAAAGATTGGCCCCGTGCATCGCGGGGTAGAGCACGTAGATGAGGCCGAGCACGAGCCCGTAGCGACGCTTCCGCAACACGCTTCGGCCCATGAGGTAGACGGGCACCACGCCCGCGCCGAGCCACACCGACTGCAGCATGAGCAGCAGCTCCGCCCGCGGATAGAGCATGTAGAGCGGCGAGAGCAGAACCAGAATCGGGTCGAAGTGGGCGGAGATGTGGTTCCCGCCCTTCACGAAGCTGCACCCGAGGGGTCGCCCGTGCAGCGACTGGTAGAAGATGTTGTCGTAGTACCCGAGGTCGGTGGTTCGCGTGTGCAGCGCCTGATGATTGGTGACCGCGAACTCGCTCAGGGTGTAGCTGTAGTAGGCCCACAGGCCGAGCACTCCGATGGCGGCGAGGAAGGGGGCCGCGCGGCGCAAATATACGACGAGCTGAGAGCCGCCCTCGAGGTGGGCCTCCGGGTCGAGTGGCTTGGGGCGCGGGAAATGATAGACCGCGCTGCCGACGCAAAGGCCGGCCGTCGCGCAGAGGAGCAAGACCCAGTTGGCGTCCTGCTCGATGCCCTTCTTCTGGAAGAAGGTGTAGATGGGCGCCACGAGCAAGAAGCGTAGAATGCGATTCAGGTCGTTGATCCGCGTCACCCCACGCCACGTCTTGCTCACCACGCGGTCGACGAGAATGACGATGACGTAGAGCAGGGTCAGCGCGGCGAGCGCACCCCCCGCGTGGTACGCGATGTCGAGCCGCTGCTCGTAGCTGATCTTGTGATCGGCCAGCGCGTTGAGGAACTTCTCGTTGCGATAGCCCCAGACGGCGATCCCGACGCACATGGCGTAGATCGCGGGCCAAGCGAGCCAGGGCACCGTGGCCCCGAAGCGCTCCAGGCCTTCTTCGAGCGCGTTCACGCCACGACCGAGAAGCGACCACACCCGGCGCGGCAACGAAGGACCCGGCTTCGCCGATGGCGCCGGTGGCGCCGGTGGCGCCGGTGGCGGAGCGATGGCTGGGATCTCATCCGGGAACAGCCCCGGAGGCGCCGGCGTCTCGGGGGGCGTGACCGGGATGGGGTCGACGGAGATGGGGGGAAGCTCGGGCGATTCACCGCTCGAGAGGTCGATGGTGGGCAAGGGCAACCGCCCCTCGCGCATCACCGTCGCAGGCTCGTCGGGCTGAACCTGCAGAGTGGGACCCGGGAGGTCTTCGGGATCGAAGGCGATCTCTTCGGTCGGAAGAGGAAGCTCCTCCGTCGGCAACGGCATCTCTTCGGTCGGCAGCGGCAGATCTTCCGGCTCCTCCGCAAAGGGAGACGAAGTCGGGCCCACATCGCCCCCATCGAGGGGGGACGCCTCATCGCGCGAATCGGGGTTGGAGTCGGTCGCCACGCCTGTTCTCAGCCGCTTAGCCCGGGATCCGGGTCATCCGGGAGCGTGACTATCACGGCCAAAGGGCGGCGGTGCAATCTGCCAAGCAACGAAACCGGCACACATGGTCGCCACATAGACCACCACGAACATCACCAGTCCGAAGGCCACCCCTTGCTGGGCGGTGAGGGCCAGGGCGGGAAAGACCAAGGCGAGGAAGGCTTCGCGCACCCCGACCCCGGACATGGAGATGGGCAAGAGGCTGAGAAGGCTCGTGATCGCGAGCATGAAGGTCACGTCGAGGAAGGAGATCTCCATCCCCATGGCGCCGGCCGCGAGCCAGCCCTGAAGGTATTGGATGAGGAAGGCCCCTGCCGTGAGCGGCACCGTGAGGAGGAGCCGGCGGCCGAGCTGCGCCCGCAGGGCGGTGAGAAAGACACGGGCTCCGTCGGGCGACCTTTGTTTGGCCACGCGCCGGTAGACCGCTTCGAGGAGTCGATCCATCGGGCCCCGGATGAGAAACACGAGGGGGGCGAGGGCGGTTCCCCCAACCGCGATCCAGGTGAGAAAACCGAGCTGCCCCGTGAGGACCTTGGCGAAGTGGGCCACGCCGCAGACCACGAAGCCGAGCAGGACGTAGAGATCGCAGAAGCGGTCCATCACGACGATGGCCAGGCCTTCGGCGTAGGACATCTCGAGGTCGTGGCGCATGTACTGGACCCGCAGCACGTCGCCGACGCGGCCCGGGGTGAGCATGCCGATGTACATCGAGGGCAGGATGGCGCGCCACGCGGCCTTGGTCGGGTAGGCGTGGCCTCGGGTTCCCAGGAGGACCTGCCAGCGGACCACCTTGAGGTGGATGTTCGCGCCGTTCAGTAGGGCCGCGCCCAACAGAATCGGCCAGTTGGCTCTGCTCAGCACCTCGAGGAGGCGCTCCGGCTCGCCGATGCGAAGCAGGACCACCAGCAAGAGCAAGGGTCCGATGAGGCGGATCCCGATGCGAATCACCCGGGCGCGCACCCCGCAGGCCTACCACGCCCAAGCCGTCGACGCCTTGGAACCGCAGAATCGCTACCGTCGGGACGCAACCGACGCTACACGAGGCCCCATGGGCGATTCGGTGCAGTTTGACGCCGCCAAAGGCCAGGAGGGACTCGAGGAGCACTACGAGCAGTGGTTCGCGCGGGTCGAGTCCGACTTCCGGGCCACGAGCCTCAACCAGCTCATCGTGTCCCTCACGCCGCCCGGGCGCGTGCTCGACATCGGCTGTGGCAGCGGAGCCCTGAGCGCCGAGCTGCTGGCCGAAGGACGCGACGTCACGAGCCAGGACCTCTCCGAGCGCATGGTCACCATGTGCAAGAAACTCCTCGAGAAGCGTGGTCTGCCCCAGGACAAGGTGCGTCTCGGTGGCGTGGCCGAGATCACCGAACGCGACCACTTCGACGCCGTGATCGCGCTCGACGTCATCGAGCACATCGAAGACGACGTCGACGCCGTGAGCCGCATGCGGGAGGCCCTGAAGCCGTCGGGCACCCTCATCCTCAGCGTGCCGGCGCTGTCGTTTCTCTACGGGCCGAAAGACGTCGAGGTGGGCCACTTCCGTCGCTACGATCGCTCGAAGCTCGTCGAGGTGGTCACGCGGGCCGGCTTCGAGGTGACGTCGGTGCGCTGGTGGAACGTGCTCGGGATCTTGCCGGTGTGGCTGAGCAACCTGCGAGGCAAGCGCCTCGACGAGGGCGTGCGCTACGGCGACTCGATGGGCAAGCGCCTCCTGAACGGAGGCCTGCGGCTTTGGTTCCGTGCGGTCGAGAATCCGATCAAGCCGCCGCTGGGCATGACGCTCATCCTCACGGCCCGGCCCAAGTGACGGGTTGATGCTCGACGCGCTCAAGGCACGGCTCGAGAGCCTCCCGGTGGTGGGAAAGCTGGTGCAGAGCGGTCACCTCGGCCGTTGGGCCGCGGGCGCGTGGTGCTTGGGGATCACGCTGTGGGGCCTGCGCTACTTCGCGCGGGTCGTCGATCAGCACTACCCCATCGAGCAGTGGCTCTTCTGGCGGTACGCGATCATGTGGGCCGCGAGCGCGGTCTATCTCGTCGCCTGCGTGAGCGCGGGTCACGCCACGATCCGCCGCCTCCTCGGCCGCACCCTACCCGTCGTGGAACACCTCGCCGTGAGCTTCTCGATCGGGATGCTCTGGTTCGGACTGGTCGTCTTCTTCTTCGGGATCGTGGGCTTCCTCCGGCCCGCGACCTTCTTCCTCGTGCCGCTGGTGCTCATCTCTTTCGGCGCGCGCGACAGCTTCGTCTACCTGCGCCGGGCGCGTCGTGCTGCGCGCCGCTCGCAGTGGCGGGCGCACATCACCTGGCCGCAAGTCGCCGCCTGGGCCCTCGGTCTCGGTTCGCTGGGACTCATCTACTTCTCCATCCTCAGCCCCAAGAACATCGCCTTCGACGCGCTGTGGAAGCACATCGCGCTCGCGCAACACTACGCGGCCGCGGGCGCCATCGAGCGTTTCCCCGAGGGTTGGGTGCCATCGACCGCGCCGTGCCTGGCGCCGTACCTCTACACCTGGTGCCTGCTCCTGCCGATCAAACGGTTCTTCGTGCAGGTCGAGCTCTGCCAGCACTTGGAGTTCTTCTCCTTCGTGGTCTCGCTGGCCGGCATCACCGCCCTCGCCGGTCGGCTGATGCCCAAGGAGCTGGACGGTGACCGTCGGCCCATGCGCGTCGCCGGCGGTTGGGCCGCGCGTTTCGTCTTTCCTGGCGTCTTTCTCTACGACTCCAACATCAGCGGCGGGGCCGACCACATCGCGGCCGTCTTCGCGGCGCCCATCTTCCTGATGCTCCTTCGCTTCTGGCGAAAGCTCGACTGGCGCTTCGGCGTGCTGCTCGGGCTCAACATCGTGGGGGTGATCATGGTGAAGTACTCGGCCGCCTTTGCGCTGATGGTCTTCCCCGTGATGGCGGTGGCCGGCCGCGCCCTGTGGTTGCTCGGGGGTTCGCTCTACCGGCGATGGCGTTTGAAGGAGAAACCAGCGGGTGGCTTCGCGGAGCGATACAGCTGGCTCGTGGGTCCGGTCGCGACGGTGCTCACCGGCCTCGTGCTGACGTCGCCGCTCTGGCTCAAGAACTGGATCTGGCACGCCGACCCGCTCTACCCCCTGTTCCACAAGAGTCTGAACGCCACGCCCTGGGATCCCGACGCGACCTGGCTCTACGACCACTCGTACACCGCGCAACACTGGAAGCCCGAGCGCAACGCGGAAGGCCTGAAGCAGACGGTCGAAGCGCTCTGGAACTTCTCCTTCGAACCTCACGACTGGAAGCGCTTCCACGGCAAGGTGCCGGTCTTCGGCTCGCTCTTCACGCTTCTGCTATTGGCCATTCCCGCCCTCGGCAAGCGCGTACGGTTGTGGGGTTTGGTCCTGGCCGTGCACATGGGCGTCTTCGTCTGGTACTGGACCCACCACCAGGATCGATACCTTCAGGTCCTGGTGCCGTGGATGGCCGCGGCCACCGCCGCCATCATGGCCATGCTGTGGCGCATGGGCTGGCTGCCGCGCATCGGCCTCGGTGCATTGCTCGCCTTTCAGCTCATCTGGGGCAGCGATGTCTACTTCATCCCCGGCCACGCCATGGCCGGACGACCGGCCGACAAGAGCGCCGACCTCATCGCGAGCGGCTACAAGAAGAACCGCGAGAATCGCTACACCGTCTTCGGCTACCAGAAGATCGCAGCCCAGTTGCCTGCGGACGCGCGGGTGATGCTGCACGAGCAGCACCCTCACGTGGGGCTGCAACGACCCGCCGTGCACGATTGGGTCTCGTGGCAGGCAGGACTGAACTACGGCGCCCTCGGCAGCCCCGCTGCCATCGACCAGAAGTACCGCGCGTTCGGGGTCACCCACTTGCTGTGGGGCCCCGGCAAGAGCAAGGGCTACGCCTCGATCGCGAGCGAGCTGTTGTTCATGCACTACGCCTATCGCCACGGGCAGAACCCGCGCTCGGTGAGCGGCCGCATGATCGCCGAGATGCCAGCGCAGCCGGTCACGGACGATGGCTTCGACGACGACGTCCTGCTCTTGAGCTGCTACCCGGCGCAGTCGGGGCTCCAGAAGATGAGCGACATGCACCGCCCGAGCTTCGGCCCCGGGCGCTTCGGCTTCCCCACCGCGCGGAGCAAGGCCGACGGGGCGAACCTGCCCCAGCTCGCCCAGGAGGCAGGCTTCTTGGTGGTGCAGAAGCGCTGCCAGGGTCGCTACCCCCAGCTCGGCGCCATCATGAGCCAGTTCGAAGGCAAGCTCACGCGAAAGCACTACGAGCTCTACCTGCGGCGTGACCCTGGCGCGCCCAAGCCATCGCGGCCCACGCCGGTGCCGAGGCGCGCGCCCAAGCCTCGCGTCGCGCCCGAGTGACCGCGGTCAGCTGGCGCGCTTCTCGCGGGAGCTGACGGGGCCGGTGTCGTCGTCGCCGTCCCCGGTGTCGTCGGCTTCGGCGAGGATCTTGCGAATGTTGTAAATCGGCTTCTGCTGGGACTCGTGATAGGTGCGGATCACCAGCTCGCCGAGGAGGCCGAAGGTGATGAACTGCACGCCGAGGATCACCAGGAGCACCGCGAGCATGAGCAGCGGCCGCTCGGACAGGTTCGCGCCGAAGAAGATCTTCAGGATCGTGAGGTAGACGCCGAGGCCCGTGCCCACCGCAAACGCGCCCAGACCGAGCACGCCGAAGATGTGGATGGGGCGCGTGGCGTAGCTCACGAGGAACCGCACCGTGAGCAAGTCCAAGAACACCTTGGTTGCCCGCTTGATGGTCTTGGTGAAGCCCGCGTACTTCGACTCCCCTGCCACACGAGCGCGATGGTTCACCTCCATCTCCGCCCAGCGGATCCCCACGCTGTTGGCCACGGCGGGCACGAAGCGGTGTAGCTCGCCGTAGAGCCGAATGTTCTTCACCACATCGCGGTGATAGACCTTCAGCGAGCAGCCGTAGTCGTGCAGGCCTACGCCGGTGACCTTGCGGATGAGCCAGTTGGCCGCCTTGCTCGGCAGCTTCCGCATGATCATGGCGTCCTTGCGCTTCACCCGCCAGCCGCTGACGATGTCGAAACCCTCTTCAGCCTTGGCCAGCAGCTTGGGGATGTCGGCCGGGTCGTTCTGCAGGTCAGCATCGATGGTGATGCTCCACTCCCCTCGCGACATGTCGAAGCCCGCACTGAAGGCCGCCGTCTGACCGTAGTTGCGACGGAATTGAACCGCCACGACGTGAGGGTCGGCCGCCTGGGCCGCCTCGAGCTTCTTCCAGGAGCCATCGTTCGAGCCGTCGTCGACACAGATGATCTCGTAGCTACGCCCCGTCGGGCCGAGCGCAGCCGTGAGCTGCTCGATCAGCGGATCGACGTTGTCCACCTCGTTGTAGATGGGCACGACGATGGACAGGTCCAAGGTGGCCGGTTCCGACATCCCACCGACTGTAACCCATCCTGACCCACACTCCACGACCTGTGGTCCCACCAGTGGCCGAAGCCGACCGACGGTGGTAGATGCCGGCCATGCGCGTGTTGTTGACCGGGATTGCCGGGTTCATCGCCTCCCACGTGGCCGAGCGGCTGCTCGACCGCGGAGACGAGGTGGTCGGGCTCGACAACTTCGACCCCTTCTACGCCCGGCGCATCAAGGAGCGAAACCTCGACGGCTTCCGTGATCGCATCACCTTCGTCGAGGGCGACGTGCGCAACGCCGAGACCCTCGATGCCGTGTTCACCGAACATGGCCCGTTCGACGGGGTCATCCACTTCGCCGCCCTCGCCGGGGTGCGCCCCTCCATCGCCGAGCCGGATCGCTACCAGGACGTGAACGTGACCGGCCTCGCCCGTCTCTGCGAAGCCATGCACAAACACGGGTGCAAGCGGCTCGCCTTCGCCTCGAGCTCCTCGGTCTACGGAGACAACACCGAGGTCCCCTACTGCGAAGACCACCGGGTCGACCTGCCGGCCAGCCCCTACGCCGCCAGCAAGCGCGCCGGAGAGCTGCTGCTGCGCGTCTACTGCCAGATCTACGGGATGGACGTCAGCTGCCTGCGGTTCTTTACCGTCTACGGCCCCCGTCAGCGCCCCGAGATGGCCATCCACAAGTTCTGTCGCCTCGTCGAGGCCGGCGAGCCCATCACCATGTTCGGCGATGGCAGCACGAGCCGTGACTACACCTTCGTCGACGACATCGTCTCGGGCACCGTGGCCGCCTTCGACAAGGCCCCCGCGGGCCATCAGATCTACAACCTCGGCAACACCAACCCGGTGAAGCTGCGCGACCTCATCACCGCCGTCGGCGAAGCGGTCGGCAAGGAGCCGATCATCGAGGAGCTGCCCTTGCAGCCTGGCGACGTGATGCACACCTGGGCCGACGTCTCCCGGGCGAAGGAACACCTCGGCTACGCCCCCACCACCTCGCTGAAAGAGGGCCTGAAGGCCTTCGTCGCCTGGATGAAGACCCAGAGTTAAGCAGCGCACCGGTTGCACGGTTGGCCGTGCAGGGGCTGCACCGAAGCGCGTGATTTTCTGGCCTCGAGGGGGTGTCGGCGGTTGGCCCAGGGTGTGCTTGGCGCGCGCTCGTGCGCGAATCCATCACGCTCGACCTCGAGATGTCGGCCCAGCCGACCGAAACCACCTGTGGGCCCACCTGCCTGCATGCGGTCTACCAGCACTTGGGTGACGCCCTCTCCCACGAGGCGATCATGGCCGAGACCGCCACCTTGCCGGGGGGCGGGACCCTCGCCGTGCATCTCGGGCGGCACGCCCTCGAGCGCGGTCACCGCGCCACCCTGTACAGCTTCAACCTGGACCTGCTCGACCCCACGTGGTTCGAGGCGCCCGAGGTCCTTCCGAACAAGCTCGCCGAGCAGGCTGCGCTGAGGCGCAACAAGAAGCTGCGGGCGACCTCCGCTGCCTATGCGCGCTTCCTCGAAGCGGGCGGCGTCCTGCGCATGGAGGAGCTGAGCCACGCCATGATCCGAAGCCACCTCGATAGGGGCACGCCACTCCTGGCCGGGGTGAGCGCCACCTTCCTCTACCGCTGTATGCGCGAACGAGACGACGGCACCGAAGACGACCTCGGCGGCACCCCCCAAGGCCACTTCGTGGTGGTCGCGGGCTACCGGGCCGACCAAGTGCTTGTCGTCGACCCCTGGGCCCCTGGCCAGACCGAAGCGCAGCGCTACTGGGTGCCGATCCGCCGTCTCGTGCACGCGGTCCTGCTCGGCGTGCTGAGCTACGATGGTAACCTGCTCGCCCTGGAGCGTCGGTCATGAGGCACCTCCTCGTCACCGACGACGAATCGTGGGCTGCCGAGCTGGCCGCTGCCGACGTGGAGGTGGTGCCGGCTCGCGACTACCTCGCGGAGCCAGAGCGATGGCCGAGCCGCGGGGTGAAGGTGTTCAACCTCTGTCGCTCGTTCCGCTACCAGAGCACCGGCTACTACGTCTCGCTGCTCGCCGCCGCCCGCGGCCACCGACCTCTGCCCGACGTGGCCACCATTCAAGACCTGAAGGCGACCGAGATCGTGCGCGTTCGCTCCGGCGAGCTCGACCAGCTGACCCAGCGAAGCCTCGCCCCCATCAAGGCCGACGACTTCGTCCTCAGCATCTACTTCGGGCACAACATGGCCGCGCGCCACGACCGCCTCGCCGCGCGCATCCATCAGCTCTTTCCGGTGCCGTTGCTGCGCGCGCGATTCACCCGTCGCAAAGACGGCCGCTGGGAGATCGTGAGCGTGCGGGCCATCGGCCGCGACGACATCCCGGTCCCCCACGAAGAATTCGCTCGCGAGGCGGCCCTCGCCTACTTCAAGCGGCGGTGGCGCAACGACGCCCACCGCAGCCCCGACCTCGACCTCGCCATCCTCGTCGACAGCACCGAAGAAGAGGCCCCGTCCGACGAGAAAGCGCTGCAGCGATTCGAACGCGCGGCCCGCAAGCTGGGCATGACCCCGTGGCGCATCACCCAGGACGACTACGCCGACATCACGGAGTTCGACGCTCTGCTCATTCGCGCCACCACCCAGGTGAACCACTTCACCTACAGGTTCGCGCGTCGCGCCGCGTCCGAGGGCCTGGTCGTGGTCGACGACCCGGACTCGATTCTTCGCTGCACCAACAAAGTCTACCTCGCCGAGCTCTTGGCCCGGCACCGCATCGCCGCCCCCCCGACCATGATCGTTCACCGCCAGAACGTCGACCAGGTGCCCGAGCAGCTCGGTCTGCCGGTCGTGCTCAAGCTCCCGGACAGCTCGTTCTCGCTCGGCGTGACCAAAGCCGAGACCGCAGAGGAGCTGGCCACCAAAGCGACGGCCATGTTCGAGCGCACCGAGCTGCTCGTGGCCCAAGCCTTCACGCCCACCGACTTCGACTGGCGGGTGGGCCTCTTCGACGGCGAGCCGCTCTGGGTGTGCCGCTACCACATGGCCCCCAAGCACTGGCAGATCGTCAAGAGTGCCGGCTCCGGTCGTCGCTGGGGACGCGTGGAATCCGTCCCCATCTCGGAGGCGCCCAAGGCCGTGGTGCGCACGGCGCAGCGCGCCGCGGCCCTGGTGGGCGATGGCCTCTACGGGGTCGACCTCAAACAGGTCGGACGACGCATCCTCGTGATCGAGATCAACGACAACCCGACCATCGAAGCGGGCGAAGAAGACGCGCTCCTCGGCGACGAGCTCTACGAGCGAATCCTCGGTGGCATGCGCCAGCGCCTCGCGGCGACCCGAGGCGACCATGCCTGACAAACCCGACCTCGGCCTGTTCGAGGGCTACGGCATCGAGCTCGAGTACATGATCGTAGGCGATGGGCTCGACGTCTTGCCCATCGCCGATCGCGTCCTCGTGGAAGACGGCGAGGTGGTCAGCGAGCTCGAGCGTGGATCCATCGCTTGGTCCAACGAGCTCGTGCTCCACGTGGTGGAGCTGAAGACGAACGGGCCTGCGCCTTCGCTCGAAGGACTGGCAGCCACGTTCCAAGCGGAGGTGAAGGAGCTCAACCGACAGCTCGCGCCCCACGGCGGGCGCCTCCTCGGCACCGCCATGCACCCGTGGATGGATCCAGAGACCGAGACCCGCCTCTGGCCTCACGAATACGGCGAGGTCTACGCCACCTTCGACAGGATGTTCGGCGCCAGGGTCGGCCACGGCTGGTCGAACCTGCAGAGCATGCACATCAACCTGCCCTACCGCGGCGACGACGAGCTGTGCCGGCTGCACGACGCCATTCGGGCCGTGCTCCCGCTGCTCCCCGCCCTCGCCGCCTCGAGCCCCTTCGTCGACGGTCACGCCACGGGGCTGCTCGACAATCGCCTCGACCACTACCGGCACAACTGCCAACGCATCCCGGTCGTGACCGGTCACGTCATCCCGGAGCGGGTGGACTCACTCGACGACTACCGGAAGCGCGTCTTCGACCCCATCGCGGCGGCCGTCGCGCCCTTCGACATCGACGGCGTGCTCGACCCCGAGTGGGTCAACGCCAGGGGCGCGATCGTGCGACCGGTGCGCGACAGCATCGAGATCCGGCTCCTCGACGTGCAGGAGCATCCCGCGGCCGACCTCGCCATCGCCGAGCTGGTGGTCGCCACGGTGCGCGCGCTCGTCGAAGAGCGGTGGGCGCCCGCCTCCACGCTCGCCATGCTCGACGAGCGCCGGCTCGAGCGCGTCTTGCTGCGCGCGATTCGCGCCGGTGACCGCGCCGCGGTCGAAGAGCCCGAGCTCCTCGCCTGCTTCGGCCTCGACGACCCCCTCGATGCGGGTGCGCTCTGGGCGCGCATCGCGCACGACCTGGTCCCTGCACCCGCTCCCGAGCTCGAGGTGATCCTCGACCGAGGTCCGCTCGCGCGACGCCTCCTCGAAGCCTGGGACGGCACCTCCGCCGGGTCTACGGTCGGCTCGCGGAGAACCTCGACGAAGGGCGTTCGCTGACCTGAGCCGAGCTCAGGGGAAACACGTCGTATCGACGCAGACGCAGTCGGAACCGGTGCAGTCGAGCGGCTCGGGCCGCTGATTCATCGAAGCGACCTCATCACACGTGAGGGTGCAGTCGTTGCTTCCACAGAGCAGCTCGGCGTCGCGGCAGCCCGCATCGGCCACCACGCAGTCGAGACCACAAGGGCCATCAGGCGCGCAGGCGACGTCGAGGTTGCGGCACGCGCTCGAGCCCGCGCAGCCGACGTCGCAGCGATGGCCAGCGGGACACGCGATGGATATCCCCTGTGAGATCCAATGACAGGCGTCCGACCCCTGGCAGGCGACGGAACAATCCCAGCCGGCGGGGCAGATGATGGTGTTGCCGAAGCGTGCGCCACAGTCGTAGGCCGAGCCCGATCCCTGGCACTCGATGTTGCAGATGCTGCCCTCGCAGCTGTCACATACGGCGGGACAGGTGCCGTTCGGGGGGTGCGTCGCATGACCGCAGGCCATCGTACCGCCCGTTCCCCCGCCACCGCCCGACGACGAGCTCGTGCCCCCGGTCGAGGTGCTCGCGCCACCCATCGAGCTGCTACTGCCAGCCATCCCGCTGCTGGTGGAGGCCCCTCCGGCGCCCTCGGGCTCGAAGGTCGCATCCCCCACCCCCGTGACGAGATGACAGCTCGCCACGAGCACCACGAGGGACGAGACGGTCAGGGCGACACGCGTCGTCATGGCGTCAGAAGCTCCCTCGCAGGCCCAGCTGCCCCGGACCGAAATCGATGTGGAGCCCCAGCGTCCCCGCCTCGGGCTCGACCGCATAGGTGAGGATGACCCCGGTGAGCCCTACGGCGGCCCCCACGCCGGCCACCACGAAGCTGGCCGTCGAGATGTGCGCGAGGGTGAGCGACTCGCGTTGGGTGGGACGCTCCGACGCGGGGTAGTTTCCGTTCGGGAGCTGCGTGGCCTCGAAGGCGCTCGCCCGGCTCATCGAGAGTCCTCCGGTGATCCCACCCACGACGGCCCCCACGCCGGTCGCGCCGAAGCCGATCCAGCTCCAGACCGGCACGGTGCGCTCCGATGGTTCCGGGGGTCCAGATTCCAAGCTGGTGGACTCGAGGGTCAGGGTGAGCGTCTTGTTGGCTCCCTCCTGAAGCTCCACCCGGCGCTGCAGACGGGGAACGCCAGGCGCCACGAGCTCCACCTCGTGCGGCCCCGGATCGAGCGCCACCGGTGCGCCCGGCTCCGATGCCACACCATCGATCGTCAGCACCATCTCCGGGTGCGGGTTGGTCACCACGACGCCTAGGCGAGGGATACGGGTGCGCAGAACCTCGAGCTTCTCGGTGGCCTTGTTCCGCGTTTCGACGAACGGGGTCGGTTGCTGGTCCCAGGTTGGGTAGCTGGCGATCCAGGTCAGCAGGCGCTCTGCGTCACGCAGCCGATGCGAAGCCTCGAGCGCACGCGCCAGCTCCCACCCCGTGGTCGGCACCTTCACGAGGGCATGCGCGCCGCGGTAGCGCTCGACGGCGGCGTCGTAGGCCCCCGCCGCAAACTGCTCGTCGCCTTCGTCGACCA
>JAUHZF010000144.1 GCA_030426145.1 Polyangia bacterium | reverse complement strand
GCATAGGTCAGGTCGGGTCTCATTCCAGTCCATCTCTACTCGGAATGGACCGACTCGCCATTCTCGGGTTTCAAGCGACTCATGCCACTTGGTGAGGTCCTGGAAGTACTCGACATAGGCGACGCCCTCGATGCGCATCGAAGAGGAGGCGAGGTCGGCGGGATCGGTGTTCGGACTCATGCCTGACGACTATTCCGCCAGCGGAGGTGTAGCGAATGGCGTCGAACGCCAAGGCATAGACGACGGCGGCCCGCCTTGTGCGACCTATCCGTCGACCCCACCTGCGCCTACGACCACAGCGACTTGCACCCGCGGGTCACCCTCGCGCTCTTTCGCCACCTCGCCCACGAGCGCATCACGGGCAAGAAGCCGCCCGAGCGCCAGCCCCTCACGCTCGATAGCCAAGCCGCCGCCTGGCTCAGCGTGTGGGGCGCATACTGAGCTACACTGCCACCATGCAGCTTCGCTTCTATCTCCTCGCGGGCATCGTGGTGCTCGCGGCTTGCTCGGGCGAAGACGAGCCCACCACCGCGTCGTCTTCTTCGGTTGCCTCCAGCTCCAGCAGTGGTTCGGGGGGATCGGGAACGGGCGGCGCCACGACGAGCAGCTCGAGCACGAGCAGCACCGGCGGGAGCGGCGGCATGGCGGCCTTCACCGTCACCAGCAGCAGCTTCGCCGAGGGCATGGAGATCCCCGTTCGCCACACCTGCGACGGTACCAACGTCTCGCCGCCCTTGTCTTGGACGGGCGTACCCGCGGGCACGATGAGCTTCGCGGTGATCCACCACGACCTCACCATCACCTTCTTGCACTCGGCCATTTGGGACATCCCGAGCGCGCGCAGCAGCTTGCCCGAGAACGTGGCCAACGTGGCCGAGCCCCCTGAGGTGGCCGGGGCCAAGCAGTGTCCGTCGTGGCAGGCCAACACCATCGGTTACAACGGGCCCTGTCCGCCCAACCAGCACGACTACGCCTTCGACGTCTACGCGCTCGACGTGGCCACCCTACCCAACGTGACGACCACCTCATCGCTGTCCGAGGTCGAGACCGAGGTGCTCGCACACAGCCTCGGCATGGCCCGCCTCAGCGGCACCTACACGCCGTAGGTCGTCCCCTGCGCACTGGCCAAGTGGCCGATACCCCGCACCGGAGGGTTGGCGGGGGAAGCGGGCTCGAGCGGCATCGCATCCGGGCCGCGGTTTGATTAAAAGAACCGACGTGCGCTTTCTTCTCGGATGCTTGCTCGTCGCCGCCGGTTGCTCCGGCCCTGCGGTGGATGCGCCGCCCCCTCAGCCCCCCAGTCCGCCGCCCCCACCGGCGCCGACGGTGGAGACACCGACCGAGCTGAAGCACCTCGACGCGCGGGTGCAGCTCATCGACGAGAAGGGCACGCTCTCCATCGAAGGCGACGTCGTCTGGCACGTGCGGCTCGGCTCGACGCGCAAGGTCACCCTCGACGCGGTCGGCTTCGAGGTGTCGTCGGTGAAGCAGGGCGGGACCGGCACCGACCTCGAGGTGCAGAAGACGCCGACTCAGCTCACGATCGGACCCATCGCCGGCAAGGCGGGCGACGAAGCCAAGGTGCAGATCCGCTACCGGGTCACGCCCAAGCTCGGCCTCATGCGTGACGGCCAGAACGCGTGGACCGCCTTCCACACTTGGCAGTGGCTACCCGTCGCCAACGACCCGAGCCAGCGCGCCACCCTTCAGCTCGGCGTGACGCCACCTTCCGAATGGGATGGCGCGGGTGTCATCGCCACCGGTGACGGTCCCATGCGCCCCGGACCCGATCTCGCGTCCGAGGTTCCCCACCCGAGCTACCTGTGGGGTTTCTACGTGGGCACGACCAAGCTGGTGGAGCGCAAGGAGAAGGGGCTCCAGGTCGAGGTGTGGACGCGCAAGCCCAGCCACCGGGGCGCGGAGCGCGCGGGCGACCGAACCGCCGCCGCGTGGCGTCGTTGGCGTGAAGCCGGTGGCCCTTGGCCCGGCGACGATACGCCGGAGCCCTACCTCGAGGTCTTCGTTCCGGGCGACACCAAACAAGAGCTGGTGGGCATGACCTTCTTGCCCGAGGCCTATCTCGACGAGCTGAAGGACGACGCGCGCGAAGATTGGCTGCTGGTGCACGAGCTCGTGCACCAGGTGTGGGGCAACCGCGTCACCTGCGCGACCTGGGGCGACTTCTGGATCAACGAGGCCACCGCCGTCTGGTGGGTGGCGCGCGACAAGGTCCTCCGCGGCGACAAGGGCGGATACGACCGTGAGCGCGGGCTCTGGCGTAAGCGCGTCGACGCCGCCATCGTGCGCGGCGACGACCTACGCGTCTCCCGCCCCGGGGTGGCGGTGAAAGACGCGGGCGGCACGGTCGTCTATCACGGCGGCGCTTTGGTCCTGCACGAGCTCGCCGGTGGCGATCCCGAAGCTTTCACCAAGCGCATCCACACGTGGGGCCAGCAGGCCCTCACCGACGGGCACTACGCCATCACCACCGCGGCTTTTCTCGACGGCTTCTCGTTGCCCGCTGAGACCCGCACCAAGGTCGAGAAGATGCTCACCTCGGTGGCCACCGTCACCGACAAACCCAAGCCTCGCGAACCCGCGAAGTAGGTCAGAGCGTGGTGACGGTGGGGGCGGGGTTTGGCCAGGTGACGGTGAGCGCTTCGCCCTGCTTCGTCTTGCGCCAGGCGCCCTCGAGTCGGCGCAGGTTGTCGGCGCCGGTCATGTCTCCCGCGCGACGTTTGCGGAACGCGCTCTGAAGCATCGCGACCTGCCGCTCGATGTCCATCAGGGCCGCCTGGGCATCTCGGTCGGGCAGAGGTTCACGCAGGGCGTCGAGCTCGAGGCCTGCCGCGAGGTGTCCGTAGAAACCGGCCTCGGTTTCGAGCGCGGTCTCCACGGCCCAGTGCGCGAAGTCGTGGATGAGCAGTGAGCGGGTCTCGAGGGTGACCTCGATGCGCGGGTGGGGCGCACGCTCGACCACCATGCGGTGGGTCTTGGGATCCACGCGCTGAAACCAGATCTGCATGAGGGGCCCGCGCATCCCCGGAGGGGCCTACTCTTCGAAGGCTTCTTGGAGGTAGCCGTCGTCGTGCTTGGGGGTCTTGAGGATCTCGCCCTTCTTGCCGTCGCGTCGAACGACGACCACGCGGCGGGTGGTGGTGTCGGGGTTCTCCCGCGCGACGACGGTGATGATGTTCACCCCCGGCTTGAGCGGCGCGTCGAAGGTGAAGCTCGCCTTGTTGGGATCGGCGCTGCCGCGGTTCGACTGGTAGAAGAGCTTGCGCGAGCCCACGAAGATGTAGGTGTCGAGCAGGCGCTCGTCGTCGGTGGCCTCGACCTCGATCTTCACCTTGTCGCTCTGGGTGGCCATCGCGGCGGCTTCGACCACCAGCTTTGGCGGCGCGTGGCCGTAGACGGTGACCCAGTCGATGTCGCCGGAGACGCTGCCTCCGTTGCGCACGAGGCGGCTCTCGACGAAGGCGGTACGGCCCTTGGTGAGCTGGATCTTGGTGTACTTCCCGACGCTGGCCACACGCGTCACGACGGTGCCTCCGGGGAGCTTGCCGAAGGGCTCACGCGAGCCATCGGCGGCGCCGAACAGGGCGGCCTCGGCGGTGGTGGTGACGTCGCCCGATGCGTTGGCGGGCTGCATCGCGCTGCCGATCGGGATGCGGATCTTCTCCGTCGCGAACTCACGCAGGTCGCGGTCGCCCACGGTGAGGGAGAGGGTGAGCTCGTTCTCCTTGAGGTCGTTGGTGACGTCGAAAGTGAAGACCACGTCGCGCACATCGCCGGGCTTCATGTTCGAGATGTCGAAGCGACCCTTGCGCAGCATCACGCCGGCGCCAGAGCGGTTGGCGAGGTTGGCTTGGCTCTCGAAGCTCCGCCCCGCGCCCACGTTCTTCACGCGGAGGTAGATGCTGGCTTTCTCACCGCGCTGGATGACGCCGTCGCCGTTGCCGTCGATGTCGTCGGCGATCTGGTAGCTGTACTGGAAGAGCGGCCGCTCGAGCGCGACGATGGTGGGCCGCAGCTCGGCCGAGGCTGGGGTGTAGCCGCCGAAGGCGTCGAAGTGGACCTTCACGCCGTCGCTGCGCGACAGGGCGTCCATCGGGATCTTGCACACCCGCTTCGCGTTCTCGGGCGTGGGCTTGGTGGAGCCGGGCTTCTTGCCCTCGATCTCGCACCACGAGAGCGGGGTGGTGGTGGTCTTCTCTTCGCCGGGGGCGATCTTGCCGAAGACGAGCTCCTTCTCGTCGAAGTAGCCGTTGTCGCTCTCAGTAACGGCGCGCAGGCGGTAGACCGGGTGCTTGCCCTTGTTCTTCACCGTCACCGTCAGGTTGATCGACTGACCCGCGGTGACGGTGTCGCCGGGCTGGTCGGTCTTGACCGTGACCTCGAGGTCGTCACGCGACGGGCCCTCGGACGGACGCTCGCCGGGCACCGACCAGTCGATGTCGAGCTTCTCCAGGTCCTTGGCGACCTTCACCACTTCAGCGCCGCGCACCGACTCGATGTGCGGCTTGACCGCGGTGACTTGCGCCGGTGCCGGCTGCCCCTGCGGCATCTTCCGCACGAGGTCGCGGGCGAAGGCGATGGGGAAGTCCATCTGGAAGACGTCGTCGAGCTCGCCCCCGCGCTCGCGGAGCTCCATCCGCTCGCCCTGTGACAGGTAGTAGCGCACGGTCTCGGCCGGCTTGCCCGGCTTGACCGCCTTCTCGTTCGACAGGCTCTGCGACAGGTCGCGCTCCTTCACGCCGTCGTCCTGTACCGTGAGGTCCATCTCGAGCTTGTCCGGCGTCATCGGATCGAGCTCGATGTGAGGCGTGACCCCGACGCCCTGGATCGACTTGTCGCCGGGCGTGAGGTACTGCGCGATGGTGAGCTTGAGGGCGGCCTTGTCGGGCGTGACCTCGGGGAAGACGAGCTGCACGCTGCCCTTGCCGAAGGTGGTTTGGCCCACGATGACGGCGCGATCGAGGTTCTTGAGGGCGCCGGCCACGATCTCGCTCGCGCTGGCCGACGTGCCGCTGACGAGCACGACCAGCGGGTAGGGGGGCTCGGTGCCGGCGGCGGTGGCCTTCTTCTCTTCGCGACCTTCGCTGTGGCCGACGGTGGCCACGATCGTGCCGCGGTCGAGGAAGAGGTCACTCACCTTGGCCGCCTGCTCGAGCAGACCCCCGGGGTTGCCGCGCAGGTCGAGCACGAGGCCCTTGATGGGACCCTGCTCGCGGAGCTTCTCGAGCGCCTCGGTGATCTCGGAGGTGCTGGTGGCCTGGAACTGCTTGAGCCGGACGTAGCCCACGTCGCCGGCGAGGCGCTCCGAGAGGACGCTGCGCACGCGAATGCGCTCGCGGGTGAGCTCGAACTTCTTGAGCCCTTCCCACTCGCCGTCGCGCTGCACCCAGATGTTGATCTTGCTGCCGGGCTTGCCGCGCAGCAGTCGGACCGCATCGTCGAGCGGCATGTTGAGGGTCGACTCGTTGCCGATCTTCATCACGCGGTCGTACCGCTTCAGCCCCGCACGGCCGGCCGGCGTGTCGGGCATGGGGCGGATGATGGTGAGCACCTGATCGCGAATCGAGATGACGATGCCGAGCCCGCCGAAGTGACCCGACGTGGAGAGGTTCATCTCCCGGTAGGCCTCGGGTGAGAGGAAGGTCGAGTGCGGATCGAGGGTGTGCAGGATCCCGTTGCAGGCGGCGTACTCGATGTTGCGCAGATCGACGTCGGTGCCCTGGAGGTGCTTCTGCAAGAAGCCGAAGACCTGGCGCAGCTTGGCGGCCACGTCCCATGGACCCTGCACGTTGTCGACCTTGAGCCGCTTCTCCTGGGTATCGACGCGGATGAGCACCTCACCGTTGTCGGCGGGGAGCACGATGACCTGGGCCACGTCACGCTGGATGTTGTTGAGTGCGCTGAGCAACATGTCCCGCGGCCTCACCCGGTCGGGATCGACGTAGCGGTTTCGCACGTACTTGAGGGTCTCGTTGACCGCTTCGAGCCGCGTGAGGTCGTACTGTCGGCTCTCGCCAGGCTTCGCCATGGCGAGCGAGGCGTCGTACCCCACCCACAGCCCCCCGGGGCCGAATTGGTGAGCCAAGAACCCCGCGAGGGTGAAGGCTCCGAGAACCGCGAACAGCTTTCCCAGGCGTTCCAGGTGGCGCATCGAGTCCGTTAGGCCCGCGAGGCGACCAGCGACGCAGTGGAGCGAAGTCGGTGAACCGCGGGGTAACGGTCAGTCTTGCACGGTCGCTCGCGCGGCGCACCCAACCGATGTTGGGGTCTCAAGCCTCTTTGGGCTTCTCGTCGCCGTCGCTCGCCTCGGGCAGCGCTTCGGGATCGTCGTCCTCGTCGTCCTTCAACCCCTTCTTGAAGTTGCGGATGCCCTCACCGAGGCCCTTGCCGATATCGGCAAGCCGACCCGCGCCGAAGAGCAGGATGGCGATGCCGAGGATGATCAGGATTTCCGTGAGACCGGGACGCATAGGCGATGGGTGAGGAATACCACCCTGCTTTCGGGGTAGCAATCGCTCGAACGGGTAGGTGACCTGGGGAGAACGCCGCCCGCATCCTGCCCGTTCGGTTGCGATCTTGCTGGTCTAGGGGGCGGCGGCATGGTCGACCCTAGGTTGAGGTGTAGGTCGTCGCCGACCGATTTCTCCGACTCTTCGCTACATCCACCGACGTGCCTTCCGCGTCGCTTCCCCCGACCCCCCGCATCATCTCGACTATGCTGCCCCCCGTGACTCGAACCATGGCTGTGCCGCTCCGTCTGACCATGCTCGCGCTGCTGGTCGCGCTCACGCCCGGAGCCAAGTGCTTCAGTGGCCCGGTCAACGCGAGCCCGGGCTTGCGCTGGTGGCTCTTCTCCAACTTCGGGGCCAGCAAGATCTGCCCCGAGCTCAACAAGTCGGGACTGCCCCTCAAGCTGCAGGACGGCGGGCCGACGGTGGGTCGCTTCTTCCCGACCACGTGCAACGTCGACGTGCGGGGCGAGACGCAGACGGTCACCGTCAACTTCAGCGGCCGCGGCTACGCATTCACGACGGTGACCAAGCGCATCACCTTCGATGCGAGCGCGTCGGTCGAATACCGCCCGGACTTCTACCTCGGCGAAGACGACATCTACGTCTGGGGCAAGGTCAACCGCGTCGTCACGCCGCCCAACTTCCAGGTGCGCTCGGTGGAGAACCCCATCGCGGGCGCAGCGGCGAGCGCGATGGGCAACCTCAGCAACACCTTCGGCAACCAGATCGTGGCCGGTGAGCTGACACGCGGCTTCACCGTCCTCCAGAACTGGGACACCGACACCAAGACCTTCGCGATGGGGATCCTCAATCCGCCTGCGAAGCCCCGCACCCCGTACGACGTGTCGGAAGACGAGGCCTACACCTTCGCCAACGAGACCATCGAGGTGAACTACGGCCAGCGCGACTACCTCGGTCCCTTCGAGGTGGTCGACAGCGATCAGATGATCGGCATGCGCATGTTCAACCAGGGCCCCGCCGTCGACGTGATGGTGGTGACCAAGATGGTCGGCGACCAGTGGCGCAACGCCTATGTCGAAGGCAACCTCGGCCCGCCTCCGGGACCGGTCGCGGCCGGCGGCCCGCTGCAGCCGAACATGGAGAGTCGCCCCACCTACCGGGTGCCGCCGGGCAGCTACTACATCGTGGTCGACAACACGAACACAGCGGGCACGGTCAATCCTCCGGGGGTGAACCTCCTCAACCCCGTGGGCGGACCCGTGGCGCGCATCTCCTTCGCCGCCCAGCTGGTCGAGGAGTAGCGGTCACGTAAGTCTCGCGTCAGGGGTGCACGTAGACGACGGTGCCCTTCTTCAGCGAGAGCGATGCGTGCCAGCCCTTGGGCACGGGGGGATCCGTCCAGCCGAAGAGCCAGGCGGCGTCCATGGGCGCCAGGTTTACGCAGCCGTGGCTGCGGGGGCGGCCGAAGTCGTCGTGCCAGTAGGCGCCGTGGAGGGCGTAGCCTTCGGTGAAGTACTGCACGTAGGGCACGTCGCGGAGGTCGAACTCATCGCCGGCTTCGTCGCCATCCATGGTCACGCTCAGGTGCTTGGTGTGAACCAAGAAGGCACCCTGTACCGTGGCGTGGGTTTCTTCGGGGTCGCCGATACCGCCGGCACCTGTAGAAACGATCGTGGCGTAGACCGGTTCGGTGCCTTCATAGGCCACGAGGGCCTGCCGCAGCAGTGAGACGTCGATCCACTTCTTGCCCTGGCGGGCCCACTTGGGGGCGTTCTTGTATTTGCGAAGGTGGATGACCTGATCGCTGCGCAGGTAGCTGCCGTCGCGCGCTTCGAGGAACCACGCGTCGCCGCGCTTCTTCGTGCGTCCCGTCAGCGCCACGGCGCTTCGCCAGGGCACGTCGCCGTCGTTCATCAGGCCACCGTTGTCGGGGTGCACCGTGTAGCGCTTGGCGTACTTGCTGGTGACGATGGCCAGCGGGAGGTTGAACTCGGTCGAGAGCCGCACCCCGCTCAGCTGCGAGGGGGCCACCACCCGCGTGCGGTCGAGCGGCAGCAGCGCGAGCTCGGTCGTGAGTCCAAACCGTCGGCCCTCGTGGTCGTAGGTGCCGAGCAGCGCAAAACCACTGCGTACTCGCGCATGGCCCAGCGTGAGTCGGTTGCGCCCGCGGTTCTGGCCCCCGAGGCCTGGAAGCACATCCCCACTGCCCAGCAACGCCGGGATGGGGTCCGCATCCGGGTACGGCGTGTAGCTCGACTTGGCCGCCAAGGCCTGGTGCTTGCGCTTGTGACCGTCGAGGCTCGGTTCGATCTTCCGCTGCTCCTTCTCGGTCGGTAGCCGTGCGTAGAGCGGCGGCGTGGGGTAGCGCGAAGTCACGTAGGTGTACGGCAACCCCGCCATGTAAGGACGCGTCGCCGACAGCTGCGCCACCGGGTGCTTCGGGTCCAGGGTCGCCGTGCGGTTGTGGCAGACGTAACCCTCTGGCTCGATGCGGTACCAGCCGCGGCGGCACCCGCGCCGATGCACCGGCTCTTCGTCACGCGACACCACCGCGCCCGCTCGGAGGTAACCCAGCTTACGTGAGCGCCAGCGCGGCTCGGCGAAGACCCAGGTCTCGCGCGCGATGCTCACCAGTACGGGATCGCCCGCCGCTTCTTCTTCGGGCTCGACGTCCTCGGGCGCGTCGTCGCCCATTCCGTCGTCCGCCGTTCCGTTGGCGGACCCGTCATTCGGACCCAGCAGCTCGTCTTCGTCCCCTCGAACCACCTCGGGCGGCTCCGGTTCTTCGGGGGGCAAGCCCGCCGCGTCGGGCACCTGGCCCAGCGTCGTGTCGACGTCGACCACGGGCTCTAGCTCGCGGGTGGGCACCACGTCGGCCGGCTTGGCGAGCGCGACCGGCTCCCCCTCGAGCAGACCTCGACCGGCAAGCCACGTTCGGCCGTGCTCGACGGCCGTCGTCACGGTCGCTTCGTCGATCGCGACGAGCGCACCCAAGGCACCCACGAAGACTGCGAGATGACGCATCCCCACAGCCCCGATCCGCTAGCGTGCGCCTAATCACGGGGCCAAGTTCGTGGAAACCCTCAACCGCCGATCCGGTCGGTTGACAGTAGGCCACCGGTCCGCGAACGTTCCGTCACGTGACCTCGACCGAACATGTTGAGGGGCATCCTCGCAAGATCGACCCCGATGCGCTCTTCGAGCGGCTCGACGACTACATGACCCGCAAGGGCCTACGCAGCACGTCGCAGCGTCGAGTGATCGCCGAGACCTTCTTCGATAGCCCCAAACACGTCACCATCGACGAGCTCCTCGCCGCCGTGCGTGAGCGCGAGCCGCGCATCGGGTACGCCACCGTCTACCGCACGCTCAAGCTGTTCGCCGAATGCGGCATCGCCGCCGAGCGGAACTTCGGCGACGGGCAGACCCGATACGAGCTCTCCGAAGAAGCGACCGACCACCATCACGACCACCTCATCTGCAATCAGTGTGGTCGGATCATCGAGTTCCACGACGACCGCATCGAGAAGCTTCAAGAGCAGGTCGCCAAGGAGCTCGGCTTCGACATCTCGTCGCACAAACACGAGATATACGGCGACTGCAATCGTACCGAGTGCGTCGCCGAAGGCCGCCGCAAAGCCCCCCGCCGCTAGCGTGAATCGCTGCGGGCCGTGTGCGGTCTCGGCGTCCCATGGGGACCATCTGCGTCAGATGGTCTCTGCATCAGCGAAATGGACCCTGCTCGGGGTCGGTCGTGTCGCGCAACGTCACGCCGGTCTCTGGCGAGGCCTGCATCTCTTCGAGACCGCGGGCCCAGAGCTCGCTGAAGCCGCAGTCTGCACACACGTACAGATCGAACCCGCCCATGCGGACCACTTGCGTCAGGAACGCGCCCCCAACGAGCCGGGTGGCGACCGGCAGGGCCGGCCAGTTGGTGTCGTCGGGAACGCGGAACGGCTCCACGATCCAGAGGCGGCGGCTCTCGCACTTGGGGCATCGGGCGCTGTTCTTCATCTTCCCATCTGGCGGCTTGACGTTTCTACGGGGGCGGAGCAAGCCTCGATCCATGGCCGACCGTCTCTCCTTCAACGAACTCATCGCCCTCGACGAGCTCCTCTCCGAAGAGGAGCGCATGGTGCGCGACAGCGTGCGCCGCTTCGTCAAGGAGCGCTATCTCCCCCGCGCCAAGGACCTCTTCGCCAACGAGCAGTTTCCCGAGGATCTCATCCCGCAGATCGCCGACATGGGTCTGCTCGGCGCCACCATGCATGGCTACGGCGGCGCGGGCATGAGCAACGTCGCGTACGGTCTCGCCATGGCCGAGCTCGAGTACGGCGACTCGGGCCTTCGCAGCTTCGCCAGCGTGCAGGGCAGCCTCGCGATGTGGCCCATCTACACCTACGGGTCCGAGGAGCAGAAGCAGAGGTTCCTCCCCGACATGGCCGCCGGCAAGGCGATCGGCTGCTTCGGCCTCACCGAGCCCGATAGCGGCTCCGATCCGGGAAGCATGGTGACCCACGCCAAGAAGGACGGCGACGACTGGATCCTCAACGGCGCGAAGATGTGGATCACCTCCTCGCCCATCTGTCACCTCGCCGTGGTCTGGGCCAAGACCGGCAGCGACGCCAAGAGCATCAAGGGCTTCATCGTCGAGCGCGGCATGAAGGGCTTCGAGACCCCGACCGTGAAGGACAAGATGAGCCTCCGTGCGAGCCTCACGGGCGAGATCGTGCTCACCGACGTGCGCGTGCCCGAGGCCAACGTGCTGCCCGGCGTGCAGGGCCTTCGCGGTCCCCTCTCGTGCCTCAGCCAGGCCCGCTTCGGCATCGCGATGGGTGCGCTCGGTGCCGCCCAGGCCTGCCTCGACTGTGCCGTCGACTACGCATGCGAGCGCAAGCAGTTCGGCATGGCCATCGGTCAGAAGCAGCTCATCCAGAAGCAGCTCGCCGACATGGCCACCGACATCGCGACCGGGTTCATCACCTGGATGCACTTCGCTCGCCTCAAGGACGAGCACGGCAAGATCAGTCCCGTGCAGGTCTCGCTGTGCAAACGGAACAACGTGAAGGTCGCGCTCGAGACCGCCCGCACCGCCCGCTCCATCCTCGGCGGCAACGGCATTCTCCTCGAGTACCCGGTCATCCGACACATGCTCAACCTCGAGAGCGTCTACACCTACGAGGGGACCAACGAGGTGCACGAGCTCATCCTCGGACACGCTCTCACGGGGCTCAACGCCTTCTGAGAGGCCTTCTTCCCCAAAGAATTTAGGGACCATTTGGGCGGGACGTCCGTATCATCACGCCGTGGTCGTTCGCTTGCTCCTGCTCGCGCTCTGCGTATCGTCGCTGCTCGGATGTGCCGACATCTCGCTGCAGACGGTCGACACGCAGGAGCGTGTGCTCAGTCGCAGCTACCGCGTCGAGTCGGGGCCAGGGGTGCGGGTTCGCTCGCGCATGGACGACACGACGCTGGTTCTGCAAACCACCCAAGCCTGTCAGCGCAGCAGCTACGCCGAGGTGGAGATCACCGAGGTCCGCGAGCCCGATGAAGAGGTGACCGAAGAGCTCATCATCCTCGGTCTCGCCCTCGCGCCCATCGGCACCGGCGTGGGGCTCTTGGTCGACGCACCCAACGTGCACGAAAACGATCGCAATAGCCGCGAGTACAACAGCATCGGTCCCAACGGCGCCTACGCCGCCGGGGGGGTGCTCGTCGGCACTGGTGGGCTCATCGCCCTGTGGCCCATCGTCGAGCTCTTCCGCATCGCCGCCGCGGGCGAAGAGACGACGCGCACCACCGAGCGCCGCGAGGAGGTGGTCGACCCCAACGTGCGTTGTGCCGGCCCGTCGAACCCCAAGTCCGTCGCGGTGCAGCTGCGCGTGGGAGGCCAGACCATCTACTCGGGTCGAACCCAATCCAACGGCCTCTTCCAGCTCGATCTCACCACGCTGCCGACGAACAAGATCAGCAGCGCCATCTCGCTCGAGGTGCTGGTCGCGGGACAGACCGTCGGAGAGATCGATCTGCTTCCGGTGCTCGAGCGCCAGGAGGAGAAACTTCGCCAGGCCGACGAAGAGCTTTGGCAGCGCGTGAGCCAATCACCCTGCGAGCGCATCGGGGGTGGCCCGGGCGGTGGCGCCGACGACGGCGGCTGCCGCAACCGGCGTCTATACCTGCAACGCTTCCCCAACGGCGTACACGCCCAGCAGGCGCGTGACGAACTCGCCCGTGCCGCGAAGAATACCCGCGAGCTGCAGATCGCCGAGGAGCAGCCCGATCCGGCCACGGCGAAGGCCGTCGAGCAGGCCAAGAAGGTCCGCGAAGCGCAGTACAAAGCCTGCGAGAAACAATGCGAGCGCAGCTGCCAGAAGAACGAAGCCTGCTTCGTCACCTGCGTGGAGGAAGGATGCGAGCGATGAGGGGTTGGATCGCCTGGCTCTTCCTCGCGAGCGCCGTCGGTGCCTGCTCGCTGTCGAACCGCGAGGGGCCGGAGGTCACCTGCGCCGACCTCGAGTGCGGCCGCATCAATGCCTGCCAGGACGGCATCATCGCGCAATGCGTCGATGGCCAGACCGTGCGCTATCACGTGTGCTTCGAGGGCGGCGACGACATCTGCGACGAGTCGTGGCAGACCGAAGGCGAATACCGATGCCTCGAGTTCGCGACCGACTGTGAGGGTTGTCGCCCCGAGCGCGTCGACGGCTGCGGCTTCTTCGACAACCAGGGCGCCGGCGGGCGTTAGTCCCCTTCGGCGCCAGCCTCTTCTTCGGGGCTCGCTGCTTCAGGGGTGGGCTTGCGGTCGAGGCCCACGAGGAAGACTTCGTAGCTCACGTCGCGCACGGCCTCGGGGCGAATGGTGCGCACGGTGTTGAAGCGCTCACGCAAGGCGTCGCGGGCCCGCTGGAAGTCGCCGCTCATGAAGATCTTGCCCACGAAGCCGCCGCCGTCTTTCAGCAGGCGGTCCGAGAGGTGGACTGCACGCATGAAGATGTCGAAGCTCCGGATCTGATCGGTGCGCTTGTCGCCCGTGGTGTTGGGCGCCATGTCGCTGATCACCAGGTCGTAGGGCGCGGCGTCGGCGGCGGGGCCTTCGGCGAAGGTGGCCTCCTCGTAGGCGTCGGCTTCGATGGCCACGACCTGGGCCGGCACCGCCTGCTCGAGAGGCTTGAGGTCGATCGCGATGATGCGACCTTTGCTGCCGACCTTCTTGGCCGCGTAGGCGGACCAGGAACCCGGGGAGGCCCCGAGGTCGAGCACGTGTTGGGTCGGCTTGAGGAGACGAACCCGTCGGTCGATCTCCTCGAGCTTGAAGACGCTGCGCGCAGAATACCCCTTCGCCTTGGCCGCACGGGTGCGTGCGTCCTGGCGATAGGGGTTACGTCCGCGATTGCGCTTGGGCACCGGTGTGCTCCCGAGGCTCTGCCTCAGGAGGCGACGGGCTTGCCCGCGTTCTTCTTCTTCACCGCGCCCTGGACCCGCACGATGCCGGACTTGGCGCCGGGCACGCTGCCGTCGAGAAGCAGGAGCTGGTTCTCGGCGTCGATGTGCACGATCTTCTGCGAGAGCACGCTGACGGTCTTGTTGCCGTGCTGCCCCGCCATCTTCTTGCCGGGGAGAACGCGACCAGGCGTGGTGGCCATACCGATCGAGCCGCCATGGCGGGTCCACTCGTGGGCACCGTGGCTGTTCTTGGCGCCGGCGAAGTTGTGGCGAACCATGACGCCGGTGAAGCCGCGGCCCTTGCTCTTGGCCTGCACGTCGACCTTCTGGCCAACCTCGAAGATCTCCTCGACCTTGAGCACGTCACCGAGCTCGTAACCGGCGACGGCCTCGGCCGACATGCGGATCTCCTTGGTGACCTTGGGGGCCTTCTGGCCGCGCTTCTCGTAGGCGGTCTTCACGGCCTTGCTCAGCCGCTTCTCCTTGGCCTCACCGAGGCCGAGGATGATGGCGTTGTAGCCGTCCTTCTCGTCGGTGCGCTTGCCCACGACGCGGCAGCCCGCCTGGATGACCGTGCAGGGGACGAGCGTGCCGTCCTCCTTGAAGTGCTGGGTCATGCCGAGCTTGGTGCCGATGATTCCGAGATTCTGGTTCATTTCGATCCCTCGTGCGTTCCCGAGAGGGGGGTAGTGGTCACGTCGAATGTGATTTGCCTCCACGCCATCGCCGGTCGGGGAACGCGTTCGACCGGACGGGAGAGCTCCCGCGGGCGCTTAGGCGGTTCGGTGAAACCGAACCCTAGGGGCAGGACGTACCTGGCCCCAAAAAGGGCGAGGGAAATGACACGCTTTTTGGCGCGTGCCAACCCAAAAGTGCTACGAGCAGATCAGCTCGAATCGGGCGGTCACGTGTCGTCCCGGTTTCAACAGATGTGCTAGCGTAGGACGTCTTGAGGATCGGATAGAGGTCAGCGTGCGTCGGGTCACCCGACGACCCACAACCCACGCCCGCTGAATACCGGATTGGGAGTGCAGCGCCCTCGAGAGAGAAGGCTGCAAATATTGGAGGATGAACGGAATGCTTCGGAACAGCTACAAGTACCTGTCTGCCATCGCCCTCATGGGCGTTTTCACCATCGCGGCTTGCGGAGACGACGACGACACCACCGGCTCCGGCGGCTCGGGTGGCACCACCACCACGACCAGCAGCAGCAGCGGCCAGGGTGGCTCGGACGACCTCACCTGCACCGAGGCGTGCACCATCGTTTACCAGTGCGGTGCGGCCAACATGGGCGCCCTCTGCCCGACCTTCGTTCCTGGTGGCGTCGACGAGATGACCTTCGTCAACGGTCAGAACGGCAACGACGGCTGTGTGGCTGGCTGCGACGCCAACCCCCTCCTCACCAGCCTCGTCAACCCGGACGACTGTGACACCACGATCGCCAACCTGAAGAGCGCCAACATGGACTTCAAGGCCTCCTGCGAGGGCGGCGGTGCCGGCGGCGGCGGCACGGGCGGCGCGGGTGGCGCGGGCGGCGCGGGCGGCAACTGAGCCCCCTTCCTACCTTTGCCAAGCGGACCGCCACGCTCTCCTACAGGGGGCGTGGCGGTCGCCTTTTGTGCACCCTGGTCGACGCTCAGCAAGAATGCGGCGGAATGAATCTGCAGGTTTGGCGGCGCCGCCACGTCTCAGATGTGTAGCTCGAACCTGTCCTTTTTTTGAATTCCTTGGAGATTGAGCATGAGACTTTTTGCACTGATGGGCGTCACGGCGGTGGTCGGGATGTTCAGCGCGGCGGCCTGTACCATCAAGGTCAATGACGACGACGGCGCGGGAGGCACTGGCGGCGTGGGCGGCGCGGCCGACGGCGGCGGCGGCACCACGAGCCAAGGCGGCTCGGGCGGCACCGGTGATGGCGGCGCTGGCGGTGGACAGGGTGGAAGCGGCGGCGCGGCCAGCTGCGATACCTGCAGCGCATTCGTGCAGGCCGGAACGGGGGCGGTGGAGGGCCGCTTCTGTGGTGAGAACCAGGACCTGACCTGCGAGCCTGGCTCTTCGTGTGAATCCTTCGCCTCGCTCTACGACTGCGTCTGCGAGGGCGGCGGCCAGGGTGGCGCCGGCGGCGGGGGTACCTGCGCGACCGAGTGCCAGGCCACGCTCTGCGGGATCCAGCCTCTCGACTCGGCCTGCGAGAACTGCCTCATCCAGGACCTCGGCGGTACCTGCGGCGGTCTCTACTCTGCTTGCTTGGCGAACTAGGGCCTGCCTTGCGAATGAGGGCCTGACCAGCGCGAACTGAGGCCTGAGGGCCAAAGCAAAGAGCGGTCGACCACTGGGTTGGCCGCTTTTCTGCGTTTGTGGCACGAGGCGCAGTGTGAAGGCGATCATCATCGGGGCGGGGCGTGGGCGACGGTTGAAGCACCTGACGGAGGACGTGCCCAAGCCGCTGGTCCCCATCCTGGGGCGGCCGATGCTCGACAGCGTGCTCGAGGCGCTGGGGGCGGGTGGGTTCGAGAGCGACCGCACGGTGTTCATCTGTGGCTACAAGGCCGGCGTCATCCAGGAGCGGTACCCGCAGCTGAGCTACGTGGAGAACCGCGACTGGGAGAACAACAACATCCTGCTGTCGCTGCTCTGTGCCCGCGATCACCTGGAGGACGGCTTCGTGTCGACCTACGCCGACATCGTCTACCGACCGGAGGCAGTGGAGAAGGTGGTGGCCTCGCCCCACGACATCACGCTGGTGTGCGACACCGATTGGCGCCGGCGCTACAGTGATCGCAGCGAGCATCCGGAGAGCGACGCCGAGAAGCTGACGTTGGATGGGGACCGGGTGGTGGCCTTGTCACGCAAGATCGATCCCGAGGCGGCCACGGGCGAGTTCATCGGCGTGCTGCAGATGACGTCGAAGGGCGCGGAGCAGTTCTTGGCCGCCTTCGACGGGTACCGCGCGAAGTACCAAGACGACGACGTCTTCCACGAGGGGCGAACCTTCAAGAAGGCCTACCTCATCGACCTGCTCGCCAAGATGCTGCAGCGTGGCGTTCCCATGCACGCGGCGCCGGTGCACGGCGGCTACATGGAGATCGACACCACGCAGGACGCCGAATTGGCCGAAGCGTGGTGGAACGACGGCGCGAAGGGTTGAGCGCTCACCAGCGGATGGTGAGGATCGACTGCACGTCCTCGAGCCGCTCCGAGGGGCTCTTGGACGGCGACAGAACGTTGTCCATGTCGACGGCCAGCCGCTGAACCACACAGGCGCCCACGGTCGCGTCGGCGGTGCTGTTGCGGAGGCGGGTGAGGATGTCGCCGTCTTGCGTGACGAGGGCCACCTCGACCACGTCGCCCTTCCTGGCGCCGCACGACTCGAGGTGCTGTTTGATGACCGGCACGTAGGCGGCGTTGAGGGAGGCTGCGCCGGGGCCCGAGATCTCGGTGAGCTCGACGCTGGGGATGGGGAGCTCGCCGACCTGCACCGGGCTCGCGGGGGCGGGCGGAGGTGCGTCGCCATCGGCGTCGACGGCCGCGGAGCCCTCAGGGGTGACGGCCGCGACGGGCTCGGGCTCACCGATGGGGTGGGGGACGGGTTTGGTCGGCCGAACGGTGGTCCAGCACGCCGGCAGCGTGACGAGCGCCCCGGCCAGCAACAGGGGACCGCGAAGACTGTGTCGGCCCGCGATCATCGCCTCAGCGGTCTTCTTGCAGCGTGTCGAAGGCCTTCATCTCGCGGTCGCCCGCGGAGGAGAGGTAGGCCAGCGAGGCGCTGGTGAGCATGAAGAGCGTGGCGAGGATCCCGGTGAGCCGGGTCATGAAGTTGGCCGAGCCGCGGCCACCGAAGACCTGGGTCGCGCTGCCGCCGAGGGAGCCCGCGAGGCCTCCACCCTTCGACTGCTGCAGCAGCACCACCACCACGAGGAGGAGGCAGACGACGATGTGGAAGACGTTGATGATCTGCTGGAGCATGGCTCGGCTCGGAGAAGGGAAAGGGGACCGAGAGACCTAGTCCGTTTTGGCCTGTTGCGCCAGCTTGGATGCGATCTCGACGATCTTGGAGAAGGACTCGCTCTTGAGGGAGGCACCGCCCACGAGGGCGCCGTCGATGTCGGGCTGAGCGAGCAAACCCTCGGCATTCTGGGGCTTTACGCTTCCGCCGTAGAGAATCCGGGTGGTCTCCGCGAGCTCGGGGTGGCGGTCGTGGAGCTGCTTGCGGATGGCCGCGTGCACGGCCTGTGCATCTTCGGGGCTGGCGGTGAGGCCGGTGCCGATGGCCCAGACTGGCTCGTAGGCGACGACGCCCATGCCGGAGAACTCGAGGAGCTCGTCGAGCACGGCGTCGATCTGGGCGGAGACGACCTCGAGGGTCTGCTCGGCCTCGCGCTGCTCGAGGGTCTCTCCGACGCAGATGATGGGTGCGATCCCGGAGGTGAAGGCGGCGTGGGCCTTCTTGGCCACGGTCTCGTCGTCTTCACCGAAGAGGGTACGCCGCTCGCTGTGGCCGAGGATGACCCACTGGCAGCCACACATCTTGAGCATGCCGGCGGAGATCTCGCCGGTGAAGGCGCCGCTCTCTTCGGCGTGCATGTTCTGGCCTGCCACGCCCACGTCGGCCTTGGCCTGACGGATGGCGTCGGTGACGGCGGCGAGGGCGGTGGCCGGCGGCGCGACCACGACCTCGACGTCGTCGTAATCGGCCACGGCGTTGGCGACGGCGGTGGCGAGCTCGGTCCCGTCGAAGCCGCCCGCGTTCATCTTCCAGTTGCCGGCGATGACGAGGCGACGCTGCACGGAGACGGTTTCGCCGGTCTCTTCGGCGTCAGCTGCGTCTTCGGACGTTTCGCCCTCGGCGTCGTCGCCGGGTTCTTCGGCCTCGTCGCCCTCGGGGGCGTCGGGGGTTTCTTCTTCCGTGGGCTCGTCGGGCAGGTCGTTCATGGCGTCGTGGGGCCGCGGGGGTAGAGACGTCGCGACCCGCCACGATTGTGACGGGCCGCAGCAGAAGTAAAGGGGGTGGGGCGGGTGGCCGCCCCACGGGGTTCAGCCGAGCGGCTTGTGGCGAAGGGCTTCGACGCCGGGGAGCTTCTTGCCCTCGACGAGCTCGAGGGAGGCGCCCCCGCCGGTGGAGATGTGGTTGAAACCCTTGGCGATGTCGTCGCCGGCCTGGCGGACGGCGGCCGCGCTGTCGCCACCGCCGACGACGGTGAAGCCGGCGGCGGAGCTCATGGCCTTGGCCACGCCCATGGTGCCGGAGGCGAAGGGCGCGGACTCGAAGAGGCCCATGGGGCCGTTCCAGAACATGGTCTTGGCGCCGAGGAAGGCCTTGCCGAAGAGCTCGACGGACTTGGGGCCGATGTCGAGCGCGAGCTGGCCCGAGGGAACGCGATCGACGTTCACGGTGGTGGCCTCGGTGGCGTCGAGCCCGGCGCCGCAGACGAGGTCGACGGGGAGGAGGAGGTCGACGTTCTTGGCGCGAGCCTTCTCCATGAGGGTGCGGGCGAGGGGCAGCTTGTCTTCCTCGACGAGGGACTTCTGCATGTTGTTGCCCTGGGCGGCGAGGAAGGTGTTGGCCATGGCGCCGCCGATGCAGATGGCGGAGCAGCGGCCGAGGAGGGCCTCGATGACGTCGATCTTGTCGCTGACCTTGGCTCCGCCGAGCACGGCGACGAAGGGCTTGGGGGGCGCGTCGACGAGGCGGCCGAGGGCTTCGAGCTCGCGGAGGACGAGCTTGCCGGCGGCGCGGTCCTTCTTGCTGCGGGGGAGGCCGTCGACGGAGGCGTGGGCGCGGTGCATGGCCCCGAAGGCGTCGTTGACGTAGACGTCGCAGAGGTCGCCGAGGGCTTTGACGAAGGCCTCGTCGTTCTTCTTCTCGCCGGCGTGGAAGCGCAGGTTCTCCAAGAGAACCACCTGGGCCATGTCGTCGCGCTTGCCGGGGGCGACGACGCGGAGGTCGTGGATGACCTTCTTGGGGGCGTCGCCGATGCAGTCCTCGGGGACGTGGACCTCGTAGCCGGTGAGCTCGGCGAGCTTGGCGCCGACCGACTCGAGGGAGAGATCGTCGTCGCGCTCGCCCTTGGGGCGACCGAGGTGGGAGGCGAGGATGACCTTGGCGCCAGCGTCGACGAGGAACTGGATGGTGGGGAGCGCGGCGCGAATGCGTGCGTCGTCGGTGATGGCGTTGGTCTTCTTGTCGCGCGGGACGTTGAAGTCGACACGAACGAAGACGCGCTTGTTGGCGAGCCAGGAGCCCTCTTCGAGGGGTCCGAGCTGGAGTTGTTCGAGGGTGTGGATGTTCTCGAGCATGGGGGTGGTCCGATGGATACAGAAAGACCCGCGAAGGCCAGGCATGAGGAGGGCCGCCGCGGGTCTTCAGAAGGGGAGGTTCAGAGGTTCTTGGCGAGCATGAGCGAGAGGTCGATCATGCGGTTGGAGAAGCCCCACTCGTTGTCGTACCAGGCGAGGACCTTGACCATGCGGTTGCCGAGGACCTGGGTGACGGTGCCGTCGACGGTGCTGGAGGCGGGGTTGCCGATGTAGTCGCTGCTGACGAGCTCGACCTCGGAGTAGTCCATGACGTCCTTCATGGGGCCGTTGTTGGCGGCTTCCTTCATGGCGGCGTTCACGGCTTCCACGGTGGCGTCCTTGGAGGTCTCGACGGTGAGGTCCACCAGCGACACGTTGGGGGTGGGGACGCGGACGGCCATGCCGTCGAACTTGCCGTCGAGCTCGGGGATGATGGCGTAGACGGCCTTGGCGGCGCCGGTGGTGGTGGGGATCATGCTCATGGCACCAGCGCGGGCGCGCCGCATGTCGCCCTTGCGGTGCGGGATGTCGAGCAGCGCTTGGTCGTTGGTGTAGCTGTGGATGGTGGTGAGCATGCCGCGCTCGATGCCGAAGCTGTCGAGGAGGACCTTGGCGGGCGGCGCGAGGCAGTTGGTGGTGCAGGAGGCGCAGGAGACGACGTGGTCTTCGCCGGGCTTGTAGTCGCCCTGGTTGACGCCCATGACGATGGTGCGGACGTCACCCTTCGCGGGGGCGGAGACGATGACCTTCTTGGCGCCGGCCTGGAGGTGGAGCGCGGCCTGCTCCTTCTTGCGGAAGAAGCCGGTGCACTCGAGGACGATGTCGACCCCGAGGTCCTTCCAGTTGAGCTTGGCCGGATCGCGCTCCGCGGAGACCTTGACCGCCTTGCCGCCGATGCTGATCTGCCCGTCGCCGACCTCGACGTCGCCGCCGAAGACCCCGTGCACGGAGTCGTACTTCATGAGGTGGCCGAGCATCCCGGGGTCGGTGAGGTCGTTGATGGCGACGAGCTCGAGGTCCTTCACCCCGTTCTGGTGCATCGCCCGCGCCACGCAGCGCCCAATCCGTCCGAACCCGTTGATCGCGATCTTGGTAGCCATATCTCTTCCGCTCTCTCTGTCTGTGCTGTGCTGCCCGTGAGGCAAAAGGACGGAGAAGCACCCCCGCCCGGAAATTTGGGTTGCCTATGTGGCCACGACCCAAGGGGTCGGTCAATACGCAACACCCGTGCACCATGGGCCATCGGGGATGCCGGCGGGGGGCCAACCGGCTGCGTGTGTCGCGCCCGTGGCACCGCCAAGGCGCGAGGATGGCGCCCCCGTGGGGCCGACGGGGGCGCCCAACCCGCGAACGTGGCGGCCGCCATGGCGGAGGGTGGCGGCCGCCACCTCGGCGGAGGGCTCGGTTGCGTGGATTTGAGAGGTTGCGGGTTTCTGAAGGCGGCACGCACCTTGCGATGGACGTGGTCATGCCACGCCGTGATCGGAGTTGGGCCGAGCAGAGACTCACGGAGGTCCTGCGCGTTCGAGGAATGAGTCGCCAGACGGAGCGCGCGTACCGTGGATGGGTTGCTCGCTACTTGAGCTTCCACCAGGGGCGGGAGCTACGAGCGCTCAACACGGAAGACATCGAACGCTACCTAACGATGTTGGCGGTCGAGACGGGCGTAGCGGCGGCGACCCAGAACCAAGCGCTCTCGGCCATTCTGTTCTTCCACCGCCACGTGCTCGAGCAAGCCGGGCGACCGGCGTTGGAGCAGGTGGTCCGAGCTCGAGCCACCAAGAGACTGCCAACCGTCCTGAGCGTCGGCGAGGTTCGTCGCCTTCTTCGCGCTCTGCCGCCAGGCGTCCAGATGATCGCGCGGCTCATGTACGGGACGGGGCTTCGTCTCAACGAGGCACTTCGATTGCGCGTGAAGGACGTCGACCTCGAGCAGCGACTGATCTTCGTTCGGCGTGGAAAGCGTGGGCAAGATCGCTCGACGCTGCTGCCGAAGACCCTGGTGCCGTTGTTAGAGCGAAAGCTGGACGCGGTGAAGCAGCGCCACGAGAAGGACCTTGCCCGGGATGCTGGCTGGGTGGAGCTGCCCCATGTCTTGGCCCGAAAGGCCCCCCGACTTGCGCGGAGCTACGCGTGGCAATGGCTGTTCCCGGCGGGACGCATCTACTTCCATGAGGAAACCCAGCAGCACCGGCGCCACCACGTGCATCCCACGACAGTTCAGCGAGCCATAACGCAAGCTGCGCGCGAGGTGGGACTGACGAAGAAGGCCACGGCCCACACACTAAGACATTCGTTCGCTACTCATCTGCTGCAGGATAACGTAGACTTGCGAACGATCCAGCGACTCCTCGGCCATCGAGATATTCGAACGACGCAAGTGTACACGCACGTTGTGCTCGACCTTCAGGGCGGCATCACTTCCCCCCTCGACCGCCTCGATCTCGACGAATAGTGTACGAAGCCAACCTACCCCTCCCGACACGCCTCGCCCCAATAACAACGGCACCACCCACCACCAGATACCCGGACATTATCAAGCGAGAGCAGCCCTCACCCCTCATCCTCACACTGATAATCCCAGTAGTCTGGCTTTAGCTGAGCGAAGCCCCTGGGGTTTAGTCGGTCTGGATATGAGGAGTTATGCCGACTGTGTTCTGCTGACACCACCCAGGTACCTCCCGAGCAGTTCTACGGCCGGGGTGGTGACGTGGCTTCTCCGCTTGGCCGAGGACCTTGCGACCGGTAGC
>JAUHZF010000540.1 GCA_030426145.1 Polyangia bacterium | reverse complement strand
GTTCGAGGTAACCTCAGACGACTTTGCCGCTGTCGAGGACGGGACATGTTTTGACGACAAGCTGGGCCTAGTCCCGTCCGTGCACACAGAAGTTCGTCTGTAGCTTCCCTCCCCTTCTCAAGGAACCAGTTCGCGGACTGGAGTTGATCCCAGCGCAACCGAGAGGGTCTAGTCCCTGGCGAGGGGTGCCACGATGGAGTGTTGGCGGAGCGGCGCCTGCCTGCGAATTCGTGCCCCTCGGGGGTTGATGCGGGGCCGGCCCGACGCCATGCAGGCCAAACCATGCTTCGGGTGCCCAACATTCGCTCGCTTGCCGCAGCGCTCGTGCTCTCGGGGTCCGCGATGGGATGCACGACCGTGACCATCGACATGCGTAGCCAGACCTCCGGCGATGCCGCGCATACCACCATCGTCTACAGTGGCGCCCGCGGTGGCGACACCCGGTTTGCCGACTACGGCGCCATCGAGGGGAGCATCCTCGATGACTGAGCGCGGCGGGCTGCTGCTGCTCACCCTGCTCGCCGCTGGCTGTGCCACCCCCCGCGAGTTGGCGGCGCAGCTTCAGAACGCGGCTAGCTCCCATGGTTTCCCCGGCGTGACGCGTTGCTGGGACCAGACCCACGAGGCGCTGGGTCTTCGGGGAGCCTACGACGTGACGACGGACTTCGAGGTGGGCCCCGACGGCACCGTCCGCAAGGCTCTCGTCGACGAGGTGATCGACGCCACCACGCGCGAGCCGGCGGTGGGGCCCGACGTGGCCTCGCTGCGCAGCTGCATCGAAGCCGCGCTCGAGGGCAGCACCCTCTCGGGCTTCTCACCGGGGCGATCGGTCGCCGTGTCTGGCTACCGCTTCGCGCTGCGGGACGCGGAGGGCGGCCTTGGAGACCGCGCTGGGGACGAGCCCATCCTCGTCGGCCCCCGCGACGACCGATGTCGTGGCCTCTACGCCTACGACCCGCCCCGCGACGCACCCGCCCTCGACCGGGCCCTCGAAGAAGCCCAGAGCGAAGCCGATGGCGCCGACGGCAACGACCGAAAGGCCCGTGCTCTGCAACGGGCCTACGACGTCAGCCTGGAGCTCGTGGCGCGACTCGAGCTCGAGCTCGCGCGCAGCGACCGCCCCGAAGAGAGCCGCGACAAGATCCGCGGCGAGGTCCTTCGCGTGAAGAAGCGCCGCGATGAGCTCGCAGCGCAGATCGGGTGCCTCGCCCCCTAGGGATCAGAGATCGACGCGCGTACGATCGATGATGGCGGCGCGCAGATCGGGAACGTCCTCGATCCCCTCGAGCAATAGGTCGGCCGGGCAGCGACCCGAAGCGACGAGATCGGCCAGCGGTGCGAGGTGTCGGCGCTCGTCCCTGCCCTCCGCGTCCTTGCGATTGCGACGAGCGAGGCCCTCGAGCGCGATCCCCATCGCGCGCTCGGCCCAGTACTGAACCGGCTTGCCCATCAGATCGGCCCCGAGAGCCTTCTCGGCGATGGCTGGGCGGGCCCCTTCGAGGGCCTCGAAGGTGAGCGGGGCGACGAGCTCTTCGGCCGCCGCGAGGGCCTCGGCGTCGTACATGAGGCCAGCCCAGAACGCGGGCAGCGCGGGCAGGAATCGGCGCGCCTGCATGTCGGCGCCACGCACCTCGATGGTCTTCTGCAGCCGCACCTCGGGGAAGAGGGTGTTGAGGTGATGAATCCAGTCGCCATAGGTGGCGCGGTGCCCCTCGAAGCCGTTGGCGAAGAAGTCGCGGAAAGGCTGTCCCGTGTTGGCCAGGACCTGCCCATCGCGCTTGATGAAGTACATCGGGACGTCGAGCGCCCAGTCCACGTAGGTGCGGAAGCGACTTCCCTCCTCGAGTACGCCTGGGATGAGGCCGGCGCGGTTGTTGTCGGTGTCGAGCCACACCTGAGCCCGCTCCGAGCGCAGACCATTGAGGGCACCCTCGCTGAAGGGTGCGTTGGCGAAGATCGCGGTCGACACCGGCGAGAGCTTCATGCCCACGCGGAGCTTGCGCATCGCGTCTTCTTCGTCGTGGTAGTCGAGGTTGACCTGCACGGTGGCCGTGCGCCGCATCATGTCGAGCCCGCGGGTTCCCACCTTGGGGAAGTACTCGCGCATGATCGCGTACCGCTCTTTGGGTACCCAAGGCAGCTTCTCTTGCGTCGCGAGGGGGTGATAGCCCACCGCGAGCCAGTCGATGCCGCACTCGGCGCTGACCGCCGCGATGTCGGCGAGGTGCTCGGCCAGCTCGGCCTCCACGTCGTGCACCGTCTCCACCGGAGCGCCCGAGAGCTCGAGCTGCGCCCCCGGCTCGAGGGAGATCACCATCTTGTGATTGGTGTCGACCTTGGTCAGCGCAACGATGGGACCTTCTTCGCGTTCGCGATACGGCTTCCAGTCGCCACGCTGGAGCAGGCCATCGAAGATCTGCACGATGCCGCAGGTGCGGCCGTCGTAACTCACGGGTTTGCCGCTCGAGCGCAGGACGCCGAATTTCTCCGACTCGGTGCCGAGCAGCTCGTGCTTGGGCCCGGACTTCTCGAAGGGTCGCTCGAGGTCGTCCTCGGTCAAGGGGTGGTCCGGAGCATCGGCCATGCCCCTCCTTAGTGTGCTTTTTCCGCCATCGCCAACTCGATGCGTGCGGTCTGATGCACTTCTCTGTTCCTCCGGGCGGTCAGGCGAAGGCTCGCCGACGGCCAGGCCGGAACTTGCGGTCGAAGATCCGCACGCGCCTCAGCAGGAGGTCGAGGAGGAACAGGCCGATGGCGGCCATGATGGCCCGGGCCCAGAGGTCTTCGTTGTAGGTGATCTTCTGGCCCTCAGGATCGAAGGCCACCTTGTGGTCGGCCGGCTCGAAGAGCCCCCCCGTGGCGATCGCCGCCCGCTCGAGGACGAGCTTGTCGGTCTTGAAGCTCGCGTACTCCCGCGGGTAGGGATTCGAGATGTGGCCGCTGCTCGTCGCGATGGGCTTGAGGGTGCCGTCCTCTTCCACCCGGGCGTGCTCTGCCTTGAGGAGGAACGAGCCGAACTTGTCCATCTGGGTACGCGCCTCGTAGCGGCCGGGCGCGATCTGCTGCATCTCCACCGTCGTCTTCTCGCCCCCGGGCTCGGGGCCGACCACGGTGAGCTTGCTGACGAGCTTGTTGTCGAAGCGGTCGTCGGCGGTGAAAGCGTCGATGGTGGCGACCAGCTCGCCGTCGACGATCTCCGCCTTCATGTCGAGCTCACGCCGGTGCTTCTGACGCATGTGCTCTCGCACGAGCTGCCCCCAGAACCGTTCCCACCCGGGCCACGTCACCCACTCCACCGCCCAGCGCGCCTTCACGTCGCTGGTCCACGCGAGGGACCAACCCGTGCCCACCCGCCAACGTGCGAGGATGGGTTCCTCGGTGTCGGCGCTCGCAATGAGCTCGGTGGCGGGTGCCGGCTTGAGCTTGGTCGCCACGTAGCCGTGCAGATAGGGGGCGGTGCGGATGTCGAGGCGGCGCAGGAACGACGCGTAGCCGGTCTGGACCACGGGGAACCATTCTTCGACGGCGGCCGCGCGGGCCACCATCTCGGTCTCTTTGGTGAAGATGCGCGGCAGGCTCTGCGGGTCGGGGACCTGGTGGTAGCGACCACCCCCGACGTCCGCGATCATCTTGAGCAACTGCTCATCGACGTCGCTGCCGAGGCCCACCGTGGTGACGGTGATCCCCTCGGCGATCATGGCCGTCACGAGGTCGCGAATTCCGTTCGTGGGCGCCTTGCCGTCGGTGAGGAGGATGACGTGCTTCTTGCGCGCCTGCGTCACCGTCATGTCGTTGTAGGCGGCGTCGAGGGCAGGAAAGATGTCGGTGCCGCCCCCGGGCTGGATGCGACTGATCAGACCTCGGATGCGGGAGCCGTTGCGCGCGGGCTGGATCTTCACGAAGCGATTGGGCACCGAGTCGAAGGCGATGACCCCGATGGCATCGTCGCTCGCGAGCACCTCCACCGTGGCCTTGGCCGCCTTCTTCGCCATCTCCATCGGGAGGCCGGTCATGGACCCCGAGCGGTCGATGACCAAGAGCATCGCGACGCTGGGCATCTCCTTGCGCCGCTCGGTCTCCATGCGCACCGGAAGAATGCGGGCGATGGTGGTGCGGTTCCAGCCGCCGAGACCGTAGCCGTTCTCACCCCCAGCGAAGAGGAAACCGCCTCCGAGGTCGCGCACGTACTGCTCGATGAGGTTCTGGCTTTGCAGCCCGAGCCGCTCTTTGGGGGTGTCGCTGACGATGACGAAGTCGTAGCGCTCGAGCTCTTTGAGGGAGCCGGGGAAACCCACCGGCGGACGAACATCGACGTCGAACTGCTGGGCCGTGAGCGCCCGCGCGAGGGGGCCCGCGTACTGCGGAGAACCCTCGACGTAGAGCACCTGGGGGCGACCCGGCACGTCGACCGTGGTCGCGTAGCGGTTGTTGGCCGAGAAACGGTCGGCGGAGATGTCGGTGATGTCGAGCGAGTAGGTCACCTCGCCGGCCACGCGAACCACCGACTTGAAGACGACCTCGTTGTCGCCCGGTTTGAGGTCGAGCTCTTTGATGGGGTCGAGGCCGTTGAGCGTCTCGCCCATCTTGAGGCGGGCCTTGGCCTTGATGGGCCGGCTCGCGTAGATGTCGGCCACGACCTTGAAGGTCTCTCCCACCTTCACGCTGCCGGGCATGCGGAGGTTGCGAACCGCAAGCTCCGCCGGCACGGGCCTGTCGTAGGCGAGGGTGTGGAGCTTCACCCCGTGCTCGGCCGCACGGTTGGCCTCGGCGAGAATGTCGCCCTGGGTCTGGAGGCCGTCGCTGATGAGCACCGCACGTCGCAGG
>JAUHZF010000143.1 GCA_030426145.1 Polyangia bacterium | reverse complement strand
CTCGTGCTCGTGCTCGTCCTCGGTCTCGGTCTCGTGCTCGTGCTCGTGCTCGTCCTCGGTCTCGGTCTCGTGCTCGTGCTCGTGCTCGAACCTCGAACCTGGAACCTCGAACCCGGAACCTGGAACCTCGAACCCGGAACCTGGAACCTCGACTCGTGGGAACGAGCGCGTTCGGGGCGCGCCGTCCGACGCTACCTAACGAGGCGCGATGACGATGGTCTGCTCACCGGCGGACGATTCGGCGTCGCGGTCGGCTCGGACCTCGGGGCCGTGCTCTGCCCACCACGCGTCGGCTTCCTTCGCTGACCACTCATGCGCGACCTCGCACGTCGCCAAAACATCGAGGACCTGGGTCGCGCTTTGAGGCCGTTCGTCGGGGTCTTTGCGAAGGCAATCGAGGAGCAGCGCCTCCAGGTGTTCTGGGACAGGCTCGCCGAGGCGGGCGGAGGGAGGCTCGGGAGTCGAGTGGAGATGGTGCCCGCAGACCTCGACCACCGATGAGCCGCCGAAGACGTCCTCGCCCGTGAGGAGAAAGTAGCCGACAGCCCCGAGGGCATAGAGATCGGCACGCGCGTCCATGCCATCGGGGTCGGTGATCATCTCCGGGGCCATGTAGAGCGGCGTGCCCGTGATTCGACCTGGCATCGTCACGCCAACGTCGGCCGCCTCTTCGACGTTCTTGACCAGCCCGAAGTCGAGGAGCTTGGGCACATCGACGTGTCCTCCTTGTGCGGCGAGCACGATGTTGGCCGGCTTCACGTCGCGGTGCATGAGACCGAGGCGGTGCGCCTCCTCGAGGGAGCCACAGATGCCGCGAAGTACGTGCACGACACGGGCTGCCGGCATGGGACCGGTCGTGTCGACCACGGTCTGAGCCGTAGCGCCATCGAGCAGCTCCATCACGTAGTAGAAGGTGCCATCGGGGGTGCGGCCGTAGTCGAAGATGGTGATGGTATTCGGGTGCGTCAGGCGCGAGGTCTCCTGGACTTCGCGCTCGAACCGCTCGATCTGATCTCCGCTCACCTCATCGCTGGGCAGGAGCTTGATTGCGGTGGGCCGTCGCATCAACGCGTGCCGCGCTCGGTAGACGGCCCCCATGCCCCCCTCGCCGATCTTGCTCAGGAGCGTGTACTGACCGAACTGACGCGCCTGTCGCAGCTCACGACGCAGGCCGAAGATCACCCACGACAGAACCGTGCAGACCGCGACGGCGAAGACCCACTGCATCGTGAAGTTCACGACGCCGATGAGGACGTAGCTCTGCGGGATCGTCGCTTCGGCGAAGGCGGGAGGATCCCACGGCAGGCTTGGCATCGTCGTGATGGCCGCCATCGGTACCCCGACCAGGAGGGTTAGGAAGAAGGTTCGACGCGGGCTGCTCGGGACCAAGGCGGCGCGAAGGACGGCGTAGAGGGCGAGGCCATAGAGGTGCGCGACGGCCCAGTGAACGCGCGTGAGACCGAAGTAGTGCCCGGCGGGCTCGGGTCCCCACGCCACCGGGTTCAAGCCGGGCACGAGCGCGGTCGAGCCCAGCATGCGGCACATGACGCCGAGCACCACGCCGGTTCCGAGAAGGCCGATGGCGTCGACCGCACGGCAGAAGCGGAGGGACCTCGGGCGCCCCCGACAAGCGAGCCAGATCCCGAGCCAGAGGAGCGTCTCGGCCAGGGACAGCGCGTACCAAAGCGGAGGACTTCCGTCCAAGCCGCCTTCGACGGCCGACATCGTCAGGCCAGCGACCTGGATCAGGAAGAGGACCAGCGCGAGCAGCGCCACGCGCTTCTGCACGAACGAGACCTCGCTCTCGCCCGTGCTCAGCAGTCGGAGGCCGGTCACACCGAGGCTCGAGGTGAGCTCGCCGTCACTTGACGGGTGAGGCCTTGAGGGCCGCTCGGCCCTGCTTCTCGTAGACGCGGAACTTCACGCGCGTGCACTTGTGCCGCGCCATGAGCGCTTCCTTGTTTCGCTGGAGCGTGCCCCGGAACTTCTCGTAGGTCAGCTTCTGGGTCGACTCGCCCAGCTCTTCCTTGAGGGCCTTGAACTCCTCGTAGACCTCCTGCCACTGGGCTTCTTCGTCGTCGGACGCGTCGGCTTCGTCTCCATCGTCGGCCGTCTCGGGCGACGACCGTCGTGGAGGCTTCGGGGCGGCTGCCATCGAGCCCATCTCCTCGGGGTCGATGAGCTCGGACAGACCCGTCGAGACCTGCTCCGTGTCGGGGGCCCGGTCTTCGTCCGGAGCGTCGTCCGCCTGGGGGGCGGAGCGTCGCGGCGGGGGAGGGGCGGCGGGCTCCTCCTTCTCGCCGCTCCGCGAGGAGGGAGGCTTGGGGAGCGACTTCTTGGGCTTGGGCACCGCGCGGGGCTGAGACTCGGCGGGATCTGGTGTGCCGTCGGGTGCGGTCTCGGGCACCGCGAAGGCGCTCATCTGGGGCTGGGCCGGCAGCGGTCCGAGGACCGACTCGAGGTCGGCCGGACCACGATCGACGCCCGCTTGCGCTGCGACCTTGTCGAGCGCGTCGTTCACGTAGGCCGCGATCTTCTTGTAGGTGCCGCGGAAGGTCGACGGCTTGAGGACGTCGGTGTCGCTCTTCTTGTCCGCGAGATCCTTCATCGCCCCGCGGAACTTCGCGAGCGGCACCGTGTGCTCGACCACGCTCAAGAACAGGCCGATGAGCACCGCGCCCACGGCCGCGAGCACGATGAAGACCGTGGGCACCGATCCCTTGTCGTTGTCGTTGGCCAGGCCCTGGTACTCGAGGGGGCTGCTGACCGTGGCCTGACGGTGGCCGACCACGTAGCCCGCGCCGAGGTCCCAGGCTTCACCCTTCATGCGGGCGAAGACGACCGAGGTGTCGAAGCCCGCGTTTTGGCGCAGCATCATCGGCGCGGTGCGCCCCTTGGTCTGGTAGTACTCGTCGCCGTCGAGGGCGCGAATGTCGGTCTCGTTGACCTCGAGGGCGGCCTTGTTGAAGTTGGGGGGCGCGCCCGAGGCGATGCGGTTGGCGTTGGCGTAGAAGGCCACGGCGGCGCCGGTGCTGTCGCTGATGGTCTGCGCGTAGGCGTCGTCGACCACCTTGGCTGCGACGATGGCGCCCACGGGGGTGCTGTTGACCGCGTTCTCGACCGGCCGCGCCACCATCTTGTAGATGCGACCGTCGAGGACCCACGCGTCGTCGCGGATCCAACCGTGCAGCGCATCGGCGACGAGGCTGTAGCCACCGAGCTCGAAGTGCTCGGAGTCGGTCCCCTGCTCGAAGTTGTCGTTGGCGATGACGCGACCGTAGCGGTCGACCGCCCACACGGCGTCGAAGACCTTGCCGCTGGGTTGGCTCTCACGCCATACGCGGAGCTTCTCCTTCACCTTGGCCCGAGCCTTGCCGTCGACGTCCTTGAGGCGAGACTTGTCGTTCGCGGCGGCCAGGGTGGAGCGCACCTCGGGGTCGAGGGCGAGGGGAATGAGCGAGGTCGCGCGCGTGCGCGCGTCGTCGGCGAGGTACCAGCCGACCGACTTGGAAGCGGCGGTCAGGAGCTGGTCTGCGGTCTTCTGCGCGTTGCGGTTGGCGACAGACGTACTCAGGAACAAGAGGAAGGCCGCGAAGGCGAGGCCAGCTCCGAGGACGGCGTACCAGAAGCGAGAGAGGATCATCGGGCCCTACTTCTTCTTCTTCTCGGCCACGACGACCGGATCGCTGAGCTGCTGTAGCTCGGGGAATTGACGGACCTCGATGTCTAGCGGCGCGCCGGTGGGCTTGCCGTTGAAGTAGGCCTGGAGCTTGTAGGTCCCGAGGGGGAGGTCGCCCACCTGGAACTCGCCTTTGAGGTCGGGGTAGCCGGATGCCACCGCCTTGGGGTCCACCACGATCCACGAGCGCACGGAGGGGAAGAGCTCGTCCCGGATCTCGTACACACCTGGACCGGGCGGCGTCCACGTGCGGCTCTTGCCCTTCTCCATGGGCTCTGCGGGCAGACCACCTTGTTTGGTGTCCTTGGTGTAGATGGTGTGGCGGAAGGGGTCGCGGTTGACGAACTGCACCGACTGCCCCGGGGGGACCACCACCGTCACCGGCGTCGTGCGGCCCCCGCTGACCTGGATCTCGTAGGCGGCCGAGGCGGCTTTGGCCCCGTCACCGATGACGACGATCGGGACCTCCTTGGGGAGGAAGGCCGAGAGCTGCTTCGCCTTCTGGTTCACCGTCACGGACGGAGCGCGGAAGGTGTAGCGATGGTTGTTGGGGTCTCGCGCCTCGTTCCAGACGGGGTTCATCAGGAGCTCACCGCCCGTGATGCGCCCTTTGACGGCTGCCTTGGGGGCTTCTCCCTCCTGCGCGACCGCGAGTCCGCCGACGGCAAACCCGGTGAGGAGGGCCGCGGCGATCACCCAGCCCCGAAGGACCCGTGGGCCGCTGCCGAGGCCGAACCGCTGGAGAGACTTGGAGGCACGCTGCCAGCTTGTTTGAGCCATGCGAGCGTCGACGCTAGCGGAAGCCGTGTGCGGGGAAAAGCCCGACCGCGGCGGCACTTCACCCGATGGCGGTGAGGTCGAGAGACGAAGACGAAGAGCCCTCCGAAATCGGCCCGATCCACGTGGTCGAAGTCGACGGGAGAGGTTATGTTCTGAGGTGCGTTCCCTCTACCGAAGCCCGTCAGGCATAGATCAATGAATCCCGAGTAATTTTGAACCAGGGGTGCGAGAGTAGCCGTGGTGAGCCGCCCGGAACACGTTCTCCGGGAAGGCCTGAAGCGGCGCCAAGTGCCCCACCTAGCGAAGTGCTAGGGGTTCAGATCTTTTGCCAACGTCTACGGTGGTCAGGAGCCATCACACGGGGTCCCGAGGGACCCCGTTTTTTTTTGCGGCCCCCTCGCCCTGGGGTCAGTCGCCGCTCTCGAGGGCGTCGAGCAGTCGCTCGTGGATCCCGCCGAAGGCACCGTTGCTGAGCACGACCACGGTGTCGCCGTCGTTGGCCTCTTCCGCCACCGTGTTCACGATCTCGTCGAGGTCAGTCGCGCGCGTCACCGTCTTGTCGCGAGCCTCGAGGCCGCGGCCCAGCGCGGCGAGGTCGAGCGCCTCGTCGTCGGCGATGGTCGTGCGGCCGAGGGGAGCGAGCACGATGCGGTCTGCGGCGCCAAAGGCCTCGAGGTATCGGTCCTGGTGCAGGTTGCGGCAGGCGGTGGCGGTCCGGGGCTCGTAGATCGCCCAGAGCCTTCCCTCGGGGTGGCGGCGTTTGAGGCCGGCGAGGGTTTCGGCCACGGCCGTGGGGTGGTGGGCGAAGTCGTCGTAGACCCGGATCCCCCGACCCACCCCGCGAAGCTCTTGGCGGCGGGCCACCCCACCGAACTCGGCCAGCGCCCGAATCGCAGTGCGGGGCGAGACCCCGTATCCTTGACACACCGCACCGATGGCCCCCGCGGCGTTGCGCAGGTTGTGACGGCCGGACAGGGGTAGAACGCCGCGCATGGCGTCGGTCCCGGCGACGTAGAGATCGAAGGATTGGCCGCTTTCATCGGCCGGGCCGGGGGCGACCAGCCAGTGGGGCGGCATGCCGTGCGTCTCCTCCCCATCGACGCCGTACCAAGCGATGGGGGCTCGGGCGTGGGCGTTGACGAGCTCGACCACCTTGGCGTCACCGGCGTGGGCCACGATGAGGCCGGTGTCGGGCACCCGCTCGATGAAGCCTGCGAAGGCCTGGAGGTAGCTCTTCTCGTCAGGGTAGATGTCCACGTGGTCGTGCTCGATGCTCGTGATCACGGCCACGTCGGGGCGGTAGTGCCAGAACTTGGGCGTCTTCTCGAAGAATGCCGTGTCGTACTCGTCTCCTTCGATGACGAACGGGGTCCGGCGACCCCCCTCACCGGCCACGGGCAGCCGGTTGCGACCGCCCGCGGCGAGGCGGTAGCTGCGCTCGAAGTTGTGGGGGATCCCGCCGATGAGGAAGCCAGGCTCGCGCTCCGCGACCTCGAGCAGCCATGCGCAGAGGGACGACGTGGTGGTCTTGCCGTGGGTGCCGCCGACGACCAGGGCCGAGGTTTGATTCGTGATGTGTTCGGCGAGGGCCGCACACATGTGCGTGAGGGGGAGTCCGATCTCCTGTGCTGCCACCACCTCCGGGTTGTCGCGACGGCAGACGTTGCCCACGACCACCAGATCTGGGCGCGGCTCGAGGTTGTCGGGGCCGAAGCCCTCCATGGTGCGAATTCCCCACGCCTTCAGCGCCGGGCCCATCGGAGGGTAGAAGGCCACGTCCGACCCCGAAACCTCGTGGCCGGCGGCTTTGAAGAGGCCAGCCAGGGAGCCCATCCCGGTCCCCGCGACCGCGACGAAGTGCACGTGCATCTCTCTATGTGGCGGCCCTGGGGGCAGGCGCACAAATAAACGGACGGCCGTCCGGGCGGCCAGGCACCTCGTATTCGTCCGGAACACCGGACAGCCGTCCGGGGCCGCAGACAGGGGGTGACGTGTAAACGTATGGAATGAGGGGAGATGATGGTCTGGCATGGCCCTTGTAGCGGGTGGCGACAGGGGATCCATGACCGCAGCCGAACGCGACCTAGAGCCGAGCGACGACGACGAGGAGCGGCCCCGCAAGCAGTCGGGGTCCCGCCGGCGCGCGACACTCGCTTTCGGGGCACAACGTGCGATCGTGGTGGTCGCTCACGCCGACCACCAAGCCGCGCGTGCCATCGCGGGTGAGCTCTCCGCCCTCGACTACGCGACCTTCATCGTCGCGAGCGCCGACGAGGCCATCGCCCAGGCCTCCGTGCTTCGGCCCCACGCCTTCGTATGTAGCGAGGCCCTGCCGGGTCTGGAGGAGGCGGTGGAGATGCGGCACGCCATCGGCGAAGCGGTGGGAGACCCGCGTCGGACGGCGGTGATCTTCGTGGGTGGGGCGGGTCGTCGGGGGGTCATCGCCGAGGGTGACGCGACCGTGGTGGCGGAAGCCGTCCGAGCTTCGGTCCAGCGCCGCCAAGACGCGGGCTGAGAGGCTTGCGTCCACCGCCGACGTGCGCATGATCGCGGCCCATGGCCGTCTACTTCCCCGTGAAAGCGGAGCCGCTCCACATGGTGGCGAGCCTCAATCGCTTCGGCACCGATTTCGGGTTCGGAGAGGCGGAGCAGTATTTCTTTCAGGTCGACGACGATCGAGACGCCTATCTCGCGGGCAAACGCAGCGCACCAGGCAAGCGCCGCTTCGTGGTCGGCGACGATCCACTCGCCGAGCGTGCTCGCGCAGAGGCGGCGGCTTGGATGCTGGAGACGCTCGAACGTGAGCACCCCGAGGTGGCGGCGGAGGTGGCTGCCGACACGGATGCTGCCGACCCTTTCGACGCCATCGCGCGGCATGTGCAAGAGGACTTCGCGGTGATGCAGGCGGGCGAAGACGATGCGGGCCGGACGCTCGTGGTCGACGTGCGCTTCCCCAGCGGTTGGCAGCCCGAGCGCCTTCGCCACGAGGGTTTCGTCGCCATCCACGCGCCGGTGCCGGGCTTTCCCCCGACCGACAAGGCTGCTCGCGGCATGGTGCGCGCCATGGTCGACAAGGGCCCATACGTGCGGTTCGTCTGGACCGTGAGCCCGGACCCATCGCTGGACCAGCACCCAGATCGCGCGGCCATGCTGCGAACCTGGGACGAGGTCGAGCGGCCCTACTTTCGTGTGGAACGCCAGGTCACGGTGCCGCTGCCCGAGACCCGAAGCAGCGTGTTTCTCATTCGTGTCTACATGACGCCCGTCGACGAGCTTTCCGTCGAACGGCGTGAGCGGCTCGTGGAGGCCCTGCGGCTCATGCCGGATGAGGTCCGGGCCTACAAGCGGTTGCCGTCGGTCGAGACCTTCTCTCGCGCCGTGCTCACCCCGGGCTGATGGTGGCATCGCGGCAGGGTCGAGGTAGGGTCTCCCTCATGAGTCTCCGTCGCGTCGTGCCTTGGGCTGCCATGGCCCTGCTCTACGTCGGACTGGCCGGGTGTGCCCTCGTCGACGTTTGTGAAGCCGGCGACCCCTGTCTTTGTCGCGGGGCCTTCTCTTGCAACCGCGAGTGCAGCGGACCCGAATGTGACTTCCGATGCATCAGCTTCGGCGCCTGCTTCTTCGACTGCGCCGAGGGACAGTGCACGGCCGACTGCGATAGCGAAGGCGCCTGCACGATGGACTGCCAGGGCGGCGGTTGCGCGATGACTTGTCGGGGGGCAGGAGCCTGCAAGCTCATCTGCCCCAACGACGACTGCACGCTCGATTGCGACGGCAATACCGGCGCTTGTGAGCAGGTCCTCGAAGACCCCGATCCGCGCGACTGACCGTCAGAAGATGACGCCGCCGCCGATCGAGGCCGAGTAGTCGAGCCAGAAGGTCTCTTGGAGGAAGTCGCCGAGGTAGTTGTCGAACTGGAGCGGGCGGAAGAGCACCAGACCTCGATCGGCGAGCACCAGCCGCCCCTCGACCCCGAAGCCGAAGTTGAAGGCGTGTCCCGGACAGAAGTTGAGGGGCCCGTCGTCGCAGAACATGGCGGCGTAGCCCGCCTTGGCGAAGGGGGCGATGTAGAGCCCGAGGTCGTCGACGGGCTGGATGTCCCACCAGAACTTGAAGGTCGGGCTCAGGATGTAGATCTCATCGCCCGCGATGACCTGGCCGATGTTGGCCCCGATCGCTGGGCCCTCCATGTCGCCACTGAAGTGGTAGCCGAAGTCGAGCCCGATCCGGACCCGGGTGCGGTCGATGAAGCGTACGTCCCGGTTCACCCCGAAGAACGTGGGGCCGACCGACCCCGTGAAGAACATCGGGTGGGTGCCGGGGCGAAGGATCTCGGGTTTTTCGCCTGACCCGCCGCTGTCGTCGTCGTCGTCGTCGCCGCGATCCGGCTGCTCGTACGTGCGACGTCGGCGACGGTCGTCGTCGTCGTCGTCGTCGTCGTCGTCGTCGTCGTCGTCGTCGTCGTCGTCGTCGTCGTCGTCGTCGTCGTTCTCCATCTCTCGACGCTGACGCTCGCGCTCTCTCCGCCTCACCTCCTCGGTGACCCGTCGACACTCCTGTTGTTTCGACGGATCGCTGCAGAGTCTCTCCCGACATGCGGCAAGCGTTTCGCCCGGCCGGCAATCGGGATGGACCTGGGCCGCCACATCACCCGCGAGGAGCGCGATGGTGGCGGTGAGGGCGAGCGGAGCGCGTCTCATGGTTTAGCCTTTCACGACGAAGTTGATGATGCGGCCAGGCACGTAGATGAACTTCTTCACGTCCTTGCCCTCCACGTGTTTGCTCACGTTCTCCACCTCGAGGGCGGCCGCGCGCGCGGCGTCGGCATCGGCGTCGCGCGCGATGGTGACGGTGCCCCGTGTCTTGCCGTTGACCTGCACGCCCATCTCGATGGTGTCGTCGATGGTCTTGGCCGGATCGAAGCCCGGCCAGTCGATGAGCGCGATGCTCTCGTCGTGCCCCAGCTTCTTCCAGAGCTCCTCGGCGATGTGGGGTGCGAAGGGCGACATGAGGGTCACCAGCTTCTCGACCGCCTCACGCGGCGGTTCGTCGTGGCCCATGAGGTGATTGGTCAACTCCATCATCGCGCTGAGGGCCGTGTTGAAGGCCATGTTGTCGATGTCTTCGGTGACCTTCTTGATGGTCTTGTGGAGGACCTTGTCGCTCTCTTCGCTGAGCGCGTCCCCGAGCGGCCGATGGCACAGCGACCACACGCGATCGCGGAAGCGAACGACACCCTGGATCTGCGAGGTCTGCCAGGGCTTCACCGCCTCGAGGGGGCCCATGAACATCTCGTACATGCGCAGGGCATCGGCGCCGAAGTCACGGACGATGTCGTCGGGGTTGACGACGTTGCCGCGGGCCTTGCTCATCTTCTCGCCGTCTTCGCCGAGGATCATGCCTTGGTGCACGAGCTTGTGGAACGGCTCCAGCTGCTTCACCGCGCCGATGTCGTAGAGCACCTTGTGCCAGAAGCGGGCGTAGAGCAGGTGGAGCACCGCATGCTCGGCGCCGCCCACGTAGAGGTCGACCGGCATCCAGTCGGCATGGGCCTTCTCCGACCAGCCGACTTCTTCGTTCTGCGGATCGATGAAGCGGAGGTAGTACCAGCACGAGCCCGCCCACTGGGGCATGGTGTTCGTCTCGCGCGCGAACCACTTGCCGTCCTTCTGAAAGAACCGCCAGTCGTGAACGCGGGCGAGCACCCCGGCCGGTTCGTCTCCTGGCGCGAAGTCTTCGAGCTCGGGCAGGCGTAGGGGCAGCTCCGACTGATCCACGGCGATGGGTTGGTCGAAGTGGATCTCGCAGTCGTCGCCCTTGCGGGGGTCTTTGCCCTCGGCGACGGTGACCGGGAAGTAGATGGGGATGGGCTCGCCCCAGTAGCGCTGCCGGCTGAAGACCCAGTCGCGCAGCTTGTATTGGACCTTGCCCACGCCCTTCTTCTGCGCTTCGAGCCAGGCGATGATCTTGGTCTTGGCCTCGGGGACCTCGAGGCCGTCGAGCAGGCCCGAGTTGACGAGCACGCCGTGCTGGTTGTCGGTGTAGGCCGCCTCTTCGACGTTGCCTCCGCTCACCACCTCCACGATGGGCAGGCCGAACTTGTCGGCGAAGGCCCAGTCGCGCTCATCGTGCCCGGGTACGGCCATGATGGCGCCAGTGCCGTAGGTGGCTAGCACGTAGTCGGCGACCCAAATGGGCACCGCCTCGCCGTTGACGGGATTGATGGCGAAGGCTCCGGTGAAGACACCGGTCTTCTCCTTCTGGGCCTGGCGGTCGCGCTCAGCGCGGTTTTTGGCCGCGCCCACGTAGGCTTCGACCTCGGCGCGTTGCCCATCGGTGGTGATCTGGTCCACCAGCTCGTGCTCGGGCGCGAGCACGCAGTAGGTCGCCCCGAAGAGGGTGTCGGGCCGCGTGGTGAAGACCTCGAAGCTCTTTCCCTCGTGGCCTTTGATGTCGAAGGTGACCTGTGCCCCTTGGCTGCGGCCGATCCACTCGCGCTGCATCTGCAGCGTGCCGTCGGGCCAGTCGAGTCCGTCGAGATCGGCTTCGAGGCGGTCGGCGTATTCGGTGATGCGCAGCATCCACTGCCGCAGCGGTCGGCGCTCGACGGGGTGGCTACCGCGTTCGCTCTTGCCGTCGATGACCTCCTCGTTCGCGAGCACGGTGCCGAGCGCGGGGCACCAGTTGACGCTCACCTCGTCTTGGAACGCGAGCCCGCGCTCGAAGAGCTGGAGGAAGATCCACTGGGTCCAGCGCACGTAGTTGGGATCGGTGGTGTCGATCTCGCGCGACCAGTCGTACGAAAAGCCCAGCATCTTGAGCTGGCGCTTGAAGGTCTGGATGTTCTTCTTCGTGGTGTCGCGCGGGTGGGTGCCGGTCTTGATGGCGTGCTGCTCGGCAGGCAGCCCGAAGGCGTCCCAGCCCATGGGGTGGAGCACGTCGAAGCCGCGCATGCGCCAGTAGCGCGCCATGATGTCGGTGGCGGTGTAGCCCTCGGGGTGGCCTACGTGGAGGCCCGAGCCAGAGGGGTAGGGGAACATGTCGAGCACGTACTTCTTCTCGCGACCTTCACGCCGGGTCACGGCGAAGGTGTCGTGCTCGTCCCAGTACTGCTGCCAGCGCGGCTCGACCTCGGCGTGGTCGTAGCGCGGGGCGCGTCCCTTGGTGGGTCCTTGGCTGTCGTCTTCGGTGCTCATGGCAGAAGGGTCGGGTTAGCACCGCCACCGAGCGGGCAAAACTCGGTAGGGTGTAGGTTCGAGGCGCCCATGGTGGGATTTTCGTACGAAGCGTTGCGTGAGGTTCACCTCGAGCCGACCACCCGATGCCAGCTGCGATGCCCGATGTGCCCACGAACGGGGGCCGACGGTGCGCCGAATCGACGCGTACCGCGCGCCGACCTGTCGGCGGCCACGGTGCAGGCGATTCTGCCCGGTGAGCTTCTCGACGGACTCGAGCAAGTCCTCCTGTGTGGCAACTACGGGGACCCAATGTGGGCGCCCGACCTACTGGAGACGGTGGCTTACCTGCGTGCGAGCCGCCGAGGCCTCAGGATCTCCATGCACACCAACGGCAGCGGTCAGCCGTCCGACTTCTGGACCGAGCTCGCGCGCCAGAAGGTGCGGGTCAGGTTCGGCATCGACGGCCTCGGTGACACCCTGAGCCGCTACCGCCGGGGCGCCGCCTTCGACGCCGTCATGGCCTCGGCCGAGTCCTTCATCGAGGCCGGCGGCAAGGCGACGTGGCAGCTCATTCGTTTCGCCCACAACGCGGACGAGGTCGAGCGGGCACGCGCTCGCGCCGAGGCGATGGGATTCGCCCGCTTCGTGGTCAAGGACACGGGTCGCTTCTTCAAGGCCCGCTACTACCCGAAGAGGTCCGACGGCCATCGCGACTACACCGCGGTTCCCCGCCTGCCGGTCTACGACGGCCCCAACCTGGTCGATCACCTCGCGCCGCCGCCCGACACCATGAAGACGCCGCGCCGGAGCTTCCACAAGTCGCGCGACGCAGGGACCATTCGTTGCCGGGTCATCGACACGCGAAGCGTCTACATCAGCGCCGAAGGGCTGGTTTTTCCGTGCTGCTGGCTCGGCGAGATCTACGCGAGCGACCGTGCCGATCGGCCCGGCCAACTCGGTGACCTGCTCGGCGACGACGGATGGCACGCCCTCCGGGCGCCGGAGACACCACTGCGCGACATCGTCGAAGGCGACGTCTTCAGGACCATCGCCACCCGCATGGCATGCCAGACGATGCACGAAGGACGACTGGAAACCTGCGCGCGGACGTGCGCAGTCGTGTGACGGGAACTCGATCTCGACCTCGTGCTCGACCTCGTGCTCGACCTCGTTCTCGACCTCGTTCTCGACCTCGTTCTCGACCTCGACCTCGACCTCGTTCTCGACCTCGACCTCGTTCTCGACCTCGACCTCGACCTCGAACCTCGAACCTCGAACCTCGAACCTCGAACCTCGAACCTCGAACCTCGAACCTACCGATAGGGGTGGGTCGCCTGGCTCAACAGCAGGTCGATGACGAAGGGGACGTCGGCGACGCCGGCGAGCTTGGCGAGGGCGTAGACGATGCGCTCTGGAGGTGCGTGCGGGGGAATGGACACGCTCGCCCACGACAACGGGCTGCCGGGGCGGCTTTGACGGTGCTCGATGCGCATCTCGTTGACCCCGCGATAGAGCACCACGCTCATGTTCTTGGGCTGGATGATGTCGAGTACGCGGTGGGCGAAGGCGAGCCGATCGAAGTGCCGATGATCGCGCCACTCGTAGTCGTACTTCTTCTCGAAGCGCTCGTAGCGGTTCTCGTCGCGCTCGTCGTGCACCACCACAAACGTGGCGTGGATGGGCCACTGGAGCGAGAGAATTTCGGAGGCTCGGCCGTCAGAACGAGCCGGTGGCGCCGAGCCCGGTGATGCCACCGGCCAAGGGATGGACCTCGAGGTCGAGGCCGCCGTAGTCCACGAGGACGAGATGGTGGTCTACGTCGAGGAGCCCTGCGATGAGGAGGCCGAGACCCGCTGTCTGGCCGAGTCCGTCCATCACGAGGAGCCCCGCTCCGCCGACGCTCGGCTGAACGGTGGCGAGCGCGATGAAGGGGCCGGCGACCGGAATGTAGAGCCATGCCCAGTCCTCGGGGTCGACGCCATCTACGTTGCCGGGGTCCTCTTCTTCGAACGTGGAGCCCAGGACCGCGGCCAATGTGCTCACGAGCCAGAAGGTGCCGAGCACGGCCCCGCCCGCGCCGATGAGCTTTCTGTTCATGCGCGACCGCGGGACGTAACTGTCGGGCACGGGCATGCCCGGCTCCCAGTCGTGAATGATGGCGGGGCGCTGATCCACGGGTTCTGGGCCAGCCCCGTAGCCCGGAGGACGAGCCCCGTAGCCCGGGGGGCCAGCCCCGTAGCCGGGCGGATAACCCGGCTGGGGCGGGTAAGGCCGCGGCGGGTATCCCGGCTGTGGGTAGTAGCCTCGAGGCGGGTAGCCGCCGTATGGCGGATAGCCCGGTTGTGGGTTGTAGCCCGGGGGAGGGTAGGGCGGAGCCTGGGCCGGCTGAGCCGGGGGCGGCGGTGGAACAGGCGGCGGAGCCGTGGCTGGTGGCGGCGGAGCGGGGAGGCTCGGGGGCGTTGCGCTCGGCGTCGGGGGGCTCGGGGGCGGGCACGGCTCCGTCTCGCAAGGCGGCGGGGGCGACTGTGCGAAGGACGGGGCGGCGAGCGCCACCACGGTCGCGAAGGTCAGGCCGGTGAGATGAAGTCGTGACATCGCTTCTCGGCGCTCAGGTGTGCGCGTCGACCCACGCCTGGAGGTTGCCGTCGTAGCCGACCTCGGTCTGGCGCGCCTTCACGCGCTCGAGGATCGAGGCGAGCACCTCGGGCTCGATGTTGGGCTGGGCCGCGATGATGTGGGCGATGTCCTCCGCGGCCGTGGTGGCGCCGGCGTGGAGGGCATCGCTGATGTTCTCTTCGCCAGCGTGCACCGCATCGTCGTCGTCGCCGAGGCCGAGGAACGCCTCCACGAGGGTGGAGGCGACCGACTTGGCGTGCTTGCGGGAAGCGACGATGTTGCCCTTGCCGGTGGCCACGTTGCCGGTCGAAAAGACGGTGGGATAACCCTTGAGGCGGCCCAGGTCCCAGTCGACGAAGTCGTAGAGTTCGCCCTTCATCGGCACGCCCTCGATGGGGAGCGGGATGCTGCCGATGGAGCTGATGATGTAGGGCCCACGTCGCTCGAAGGTCTCGTCGGTAGGGACGACGCGTCGTCCCTCGATCTTGGTGCGTCGGAAGGTGAGCCCGACCGCGCGGCCGTCTTCGACGATGAGGGCATCGGGGGAGCAGAGGGGCTCGACGTGGAACAGGTACTTTCGCTGCGCCTTGTCGAGGATCTTCTGTCGGCCGGCGCGAACCTTGGCCTGGGCCTTCTCGTCCGCGTCGTCGGGCATCTGCATCAGGGGCATGTCCTCGGCGCGACGTCGGTAGAACAGGGTGCATCCCTTCAAGCCGAGCTCTTCGAAGGAGAGACCATGGGCTTCGAGCACCTTGGGGATCCCCTTGTGCTCGAGCTCGAGCATGGTGACCTCGATCCCGCGCTCCTTCAGCGCAGCACGGGTCGTCTCCACCATGAGCGCCTTGCACACGTCGATGGAGGCCAGGCCGCCGCCGACCACCAGCGCGCCGTCTTCCGGGGTGTAGACGGGGCCGTCGTACTCCGGGTCGTCGGCGTGGTTGAACCAGATGATGAACGGGTTCTGGTAGATGAGGCCCTTGTCGACGTAGTCATCGGCGCCATCGACGGGCAGGGGGCGGTCGCGCCAGGCGCCGCTCGCCAGCACCACGCCGGTGAAGCCCCAGCCTTCGACGAGGTCCGTGAAGTCGACGTCTCGGCCAACGCGCGTCAGCGGCACGAAGTGAACCCGAGGGTCGGTGAGGCCTTCGATGATCCGTTTGTACTCTTTCTCTTGGAGCGACGCGTGCCACCGGGGAAGCCCATCTTCGATCTTGCCGAAGGGCTTCGGGTTCTGCTCGAAGACGATGACCTCGGTTCCCACGGCGGAGAGGGCCTTTGCCATCTCCGCTCCGGCCACGGCGCCCCCGATCACGGCCACGCAGTGCGTGGATGCTGCGTCACTCATCGCTCGCAGCATGGCGCGCCCGCTTCCGCGGGACAAGGCGCTCAGCCGCCCAGGTAGGCCTTCAAGCCCGGGAGCTGCTTCTCCCGTGCGGCGGCACAGAGCCGAATGCTCTCCACGGCCTTGGCCAGTTCACGGGGGCCACCCGGGACTTTGCTTGCGACGGGAGCGAAGGTGGCTCGTACCTCGTCAGCGCGCTCCGTCGAGCAGAAGCCGGTGGTGAGGTCGGGCAGCCACGCCGCACGCCGCGGCGCCATGCGCGGGACCACCTCGTCGAGATGCGCCTTCAGCCACGTCCACGCCTCGGGCCGGGTGTCGGGGTACGACATACGAACCCGCAGCGGAGTCGTCAGCTCCTGCACGCGCAGCGCCGGATCGAGCACCAGCCCGAGGGCACGGTCACCGAGGCCCTTCGCGCGAGGCGACGACAGGGCCGCCAGAAGGTGGCCCCGCACGGCGTCATCGCGTTCGGCTTTCAACCGCGCGTGCAGCGCATCGAACTGCTCGGGGGTGGCCGTCATGCCGAAAGCCACAGCCACCAACCCCGCGAGGTTGGGGTCGACCACGTCACGCCGCAGCCGTTCGCCCTTCAAGTTCAGCATGTCGGCGCCGAGCTTAGCCGCGCGGCCCTGGGCGACCTCGTCGCGACCCACCGCGATGAGGAAGCCGAGCACACGCTCGCGACGAAGGCGGTTCGAGAGTGGCTCCCCGGCTTTGGCCTGGTAGCCCAATTGCTGGAGCACCGGGCTGTAGGCCGCCTTGGCCCGACGAGCGAGCACACCGCGAAGCCCTTCGTCGCCATCGAGGTATCGGTGTGCGCGATGGAAGAGGCCCATCGGTGCGGTGGCGACTTCTTCGTTCGGGTCGGCCACCAACGGCAGCAGCGCATCGAACGCGGCCTTGGCGTCGAGATGCCCTGCGTCGAAGGCGTTGCGCACCGCGGCGCCGAAGCTGAGCTTCTCGCGGTCGTCGAGCGCGGCGAGGCCCTTGGTCGTGAGCTTCTTCAGGCTCTCCGGATCGAGTGACCAGGTGTAGTAGCCGGCGGCGTGAGCGTTGGGCATGAGCCACGTCGGGCAGCCCTTCAGCGTGACCTTTTTCACGGGCTGGTCCAGAAGCTCGCAGCTCTGCTGCGGCTCGTCGTTCCCCGGAAGCTGGTAGCGGATGCACACAGGGATCTGCCAGGCCTGGTCGGTCTTGGCGGTGGACCCCAGCGGTAGGTAGCGCCCTTGCGTGAGGGTCAGGCTCGGTTCGCCTTCACAGCTCACCGCCGCGCGTACTTCGGGCAGACCCGGCTGAAACAGGAACGTCTTGAAGGGCGCGCTCACGTCTTTGCCTGCCGCCGCCGAGAAGGCCTCGATGAGGTCGTCGGCGGTGGCCGACCCGTGGCGATGCTTCGCCATGTAACCCTGCAGACCCTTGCGGAAGGTCTCCGGCCCCATCCACTGTTCGAACATGGCCAGCACGCCGCCTCCTTTCTGGTAGGTGATGCGGTCGAAGGCGTTGTGGATGTCGTCGTTGCGGGTGACGGGCTGTCGGATCTGGCGTGCGTTGACGAGCCGGTCGCGGCCCATCGCGCCGAGCACGCGCGTGAGCATCTGAACGTCGGCGTCGTAGTCCGGCCGCCAACCGTCGACGGCCCGGTAGCCCATCCAGGTCGCGAAGGCCTCGTTGAGCCATATGTCGTCCCACCAGGGCATGGTGACGAGGTTGCCGAACCACTGGTGCGCGAGCTCGTGCGCCATCACGTAGGCGAATGCGCGCCGCTGATCGTACGAAGCGGAGCTCTCTTCGAAGAGCAGAAGCCACTCGCGGAAGGTCACGGCACCCGCATTCTCCATCGCGCCGCCTTTGTCGGGCACGGCGATGATGTCGAGCTTGTCGTAGGGGTAGGCGATGCCGAAGTAGCGTTCGAGCTCGGCGAGGATCGCCGGCGTGTGCTTCATCGCGTACGCCATGTCCTTGCCACGGCCCTTGGCGGCGACGCCTCGGAAGGGCAGGGGGGCCTCGCGCACGTCACTCGCACGGATGGGGGGGGCCTCCACCACGTCGAGGGGGCCCACAGCGAAGGCGATGAGGTAGGTGGGCAGGGGCTCGGTGGTCGCGTACTGCACGCGCACCTTGCCTTCGCCAGCGGGTTTGCGCCCCACCTCCCGCGTATTGGCGATGGCCACCTCACCATCCGGTACGACGAGCGCCACATCCCAAGGGGTCTTGAAGGCAGGCTCGTCGAAACACGGGAAGGCTTGCCGTGCCCAGACCGGTTCCATCTGCGTGAACGCGTAGGATTCCCCGGCGCTGGTGACGCGGTAGAGACTGTTCGTCCGGTCGCTGAACGCACCGGTGAAGGTGAGCGCGATGCGCGCCTTGCCTGGGGCCACGGCAGCGGGGAGGGTGAGCTTGGCCGCGCCCGCTTCGGCCTCGGTGTACGTCGCGGTGAGCGGTTGCCCGCCGTCGGGGATCACCTCTGCCTCGCTCACCTCGAGCCCCTGCCCGTGCAGCCAAATGTGACGGCGTGCTTTCTCGAGCGTGACCTCGACCTCGACCCGGCCCGAGAAGCGGGGCTGATCCGGGTCGATGGTGAGCTCGAGGGCGTAGTGGGTGGGTTTCACATCGGCCGGAAGGCGACCGGTCGGGGCCGCCTCGTCGCTCGGCACTTCGGGGCCGGCCACGTCGCTGGGCTGCGGCTGGGGCGATGGCTTGGGACCAGCCGAGCAGGCCGACAAGAGCGCGAGGGCGAGCACGAGGCGTCGAAACATCGCTCGTTTCTTGCCTAATTCGCCCCATCCGCCAACATGATTCCGTCATGTTGCGTGCTCGTCAGGCAGGTTGGGGAGCCTTCGTGCTGCTCGGTTCGTTGGCCATCTCCCTTCTCGGGTGTTCGGGCAATCCGCCCCCGGAGGCGCCGCCGCCCCCGCCCGCCCCCGAGCCTGAGCTCGATGTGCCGGACGGTCCTCCCGAGCCCGAGGCCATCGAGACGGGGAAGGACTGCGCGAGCGCCGAGGCCGTGTGCGACCTCGGCATCTGCACGGCCAAGGTGAAGAACAACTGTGAGCAGCCCGTCACCTGTGCGCTCGATGCCATGGCCATGTGCCAGGGGACCGAGGACGCCGGCGAGGCGCGCGGCAAGGACCGCGGCACCATCGCGGCCGGCGAAGAGGGCGAGCTCAAGGCCGTCGCCGACTGCCAGGACAAGGCCGTCGCTTCGACCATCGTCGAGAACCTCAACTGCAACTGAGGCCCCTCGCCGAAGGTGGCACCATGTGTGCCATTCTCGGCGTGGGGGTGAGGCGGTGGAGTCCTGGGGTGACCGAGGAACCCACGTAGATTCGGGCGTGTGGCCTAGGGTACGGTGATTGCACTGAGGCATCGCCATGGCTCCCACGAACTTCTCGGCTCGTTTTCGCTCCCGCCTGCTTCGCGCAGCTGGCCTCTCCGCCATCGTCGCCCCGACGCTGCTTGCGGCGTGCGCCGACAAGGTCACCGTCTTCGGCCCCGGCGAAGACGACGACGCCACGAGCACCTCGAGCGGTGGCGCGAGCGGTCCTACCTCATCGAGCAGCGGTGGCGATGGTGGCCACGGTGGCTCGCCTACGACGGTGGTGACCGTCACCAACACCACGGGGGTCACCACGGGGGGCGGCGCGCCGCCGACCCAGGTGCTTTGCTGGGAGATCGACGGTCCCTGCCCGAGCCTGCAGGCGGCGCCGAATGCGCTCGGCCCGTGCGGACCCGACTTCAACTACTGGATCGACAGCTGGATCGACGGCCCGTTCAGCGGTCCGAACGGCGCCTGTTGTTATGAGGTCGAAGCCTACGCCGGCTGCGGCGTGGGACGGCCCTACCTCGAGCACGACGCCCCCGTGGTTGCTTCGCTCGTCGCGTCACCGGACTGGCCGGGCGCGCTCGGTGAGGCTCCGTCGGAGCTCTCCGAGAACTTGCGTGCGGCGCTGGCCGAGGCTTGGGCGCACGACGCGGCGCACGAGCATGCTTCGGTCGCATCGTTTGCTCGCGTGGCGCTCGAGCTCATGGCGCTCGGCGCTCCCCCGGAGCTCATCGCGGCGGCGCATCGGGCCGCGCGCGACGAGGTCGAGCACGCCCGCCTCTGTTACGCGCTGGCTTCCCGGTTCCGTGGCGAAGCCGTGGGACCCGGGCCCCTCCCGCTCGGTGACAGCGTACCCCTCACCACGAGCCTCGCGGCCATGGCCGCCGCGACGGTGGCCGAGGGCTGCATTGGCGAGACCCTCGCCGTGGCGGTGGCCCGTGCACAGCTCGAGGCCGCCACCGACCCCGAGGTGCGCGCCGCGCTCGCCACCATCGTCGAGGACGAGTCGCGCCACGCCGAGCTCGCTTGGTCCACCGTGGCTTGGGCCATTCGGACCGGAGGGGACGAGGTGCGTCGGGCGGTGGAAGAGGCCTTCGCCCACGCCGAGCACCGACGGCTCGAGGTGGTGACCACCGCTGCACCCGCCCTGTCCGCCTACGGTCGTCTCAGCGCCGAAGCGGCCGAGGCCGTGCAGCGGCAGACCCTGGCCGAGGTCATCCTTCCCTGCGCGAGCTCGCTCCTTCGCGAGCAGCCTCGGCGGGCTCGGATCGCGCCTGCGGCCCGCGCCTGACGTATCATCGCGGGGTGGGACGCTACCGCAACGAGCGCGACGCCCTCCGCCATCGGGCCGACCAACTCGAAGAAGAGCTTCACGACGCCGAGTCGCGTCTGACCGAGGCCGAGCAGCGCCTCGCCGAGCAGGCGCGCAAGGACGAAGAGGAAGAACGGCAGATCGCCTTTCTTCGCAGCGAAGTCGATCGGCTCCGGGTGAAGGTCGGAGAGGCGCCCCTCGCGCGCCCGGCGGGCCGGTCTCAGGCTCCCATCATGATCGCCGCCGGGGCCCTCGTCGTCGGTGGTGTGGTGGTCGGCATGCTCAGCATCTCGACCACTTCGTCCCGATCCGCAGTGCCCCAGCCGGTGGCGAAGACCGAGCCTGCCGTCGCACCGGTGGCGCCGCGCGATCCGCAGATGGCCGTATTCGGGGCCGAGGTCGTGGCGACGACGAACGAGAAGGTGGCGGTGGGCGATGGCTGCGTGATCGCGGCCACGCTCGCTGGCCCTCGGCAGGTCTCCAAGGTCGATGTGCGCTGCGGCGAGGAGCTCTACCGGTCCGACATGGAGAAGGGGGACGGCATCCAGACGTTCGAGAGGGGGCACACGGAGGTGACGGCGGGGGAGGGGATCTACCGTCATGCGCTTCAGTACGTTCGCCGCGGGAGCTGGACCGGACCCCTCCCTCAGATCGACCTCAACAGCCATCAGCACCGGGGCCACATCTGGCGCGACGGTCCCGAGCCGTGGAGCATCACCCTTCACCTCGACAGCTTCAGCTTCCCCCGTCGCGGGCCCTCGCTCGGCACGAGCCGAACCTTGAGTGCGGTCCCGGATCGTCGCTGGTCGGCCAAGCGCGTGGCCACGGAGGGGACGCCGCCCCGTGCTTGGCGGGAGGCGCCCGAGGCATGCGAAGTCGCGTTGAGCCCGAGCTCTGCTGGCCGGAGCTCGGATGGCACGGCGATCGATTGCCGCGTCACGGTTCGTTGTGGCGCGGTGCTCTTCTACGGCGAAGGAGACTTCGGCTTCGTGCATTGTCCCCTCGAGGGCGCCAGCATCGGGGCGGTCGTCGACGACGGCACCACCCCGGAGAACGGCGACCCGAAGCTGCGGCTCGAGCCTGCGACCGCCACCGTGGTGGTCGCCGACACCATCGATGGCGAGAGCTTCTCGGCGACCTTCGAGCTCGCGCCGTCGAGCGACTGCCTACCCGAGGCATCGTGGTCGGGGCAGGTGCTCACGCCGAGCGAGCGTCACCCCTACGCGATGCGCGTTCAGGACGGCGTGGTCGAGCTCGGGCCGAAGGGCGAGGACCCCCTCGAGGTGAAGCTCCCCGCGCAATGCGGTGGTGGTGCCCTTCCGTTGCGGGCGGACGGGGCGCCGCTGCTCGTCTTCGGGCCCGGACGGCGCACCCTCGGTGGGTTCACCCCCGCCGGGAAGGCCTTGGCGCTACGGAGCGAAGGACCGAACCAGGTCAGTCCCAGCTCCCCCCCACCGTGAGGTGCCCGCTTACCACCCGGCCGTGGTCGAAGGCGAAGCCGAGAGGCTCGTCGAGGGCCTGGCGCAGCCCGAGCCGCGTGAAGAAGCGCTCGTTCGTGTAAGCGACGTAGGGCTCCATCGCGACCTGGGCGCGGTCGTCGTTGCCGAGGCCGTCGTCGGTCACGTCGGCGACCAGGAAGAAGTTGAGCCCGCCGCCGATGCCGATCTCCGGGTGCCGGAACTCGGCGCCGAAACGGTTCTGGATGTAGAGCTCGGAGTCGTTGCGTGCGTCGAGGGCGATCCAGGGAATGATCTTGAGCTCGGTCTGGATGCTCACCCAGTCGGCGGGCCGGATGTCGACGCCACCGGTAGCGAAGATGGGGAGGGCGTCGAGGGCCCACAGGTAGCCGTCGTAGAGGGTGGTGGTGAAGAAGCCACCCACGAGCGCCAAGCCAAAGTCGGGGTCGTCGTTGATCGTCCCTACCGGGAAGACGAGACCGCCGCCGACGAACCAGCGCACCTCGACGTCGTCGCCCATGGTGGGGGCGTAGCGAAAGGCCACAGTGGGGTTGCCGATGGCAGCACGCGTGGTCTCCGTGAGTCCGAAGTCGTCGGGTCCGTTGAAGCTCGTGTTGAAGGGAATCTGAACGTCGATGAAGAAGTCGTCGAGGAAGCCGATGTTGGCGAAGCCGATGATGGGGAGGTTGGTGCCGAAGGCATCGGTGTCCCAGAGAAAGATCTCGGCCCCCGCGCCCGAGCGATGGGTATCGGGTTTCCACGAGCCTCCGTCTTCCTGCGCGTGTGCGACGGCGGGCATGGCGAGGACAGTGCAAAGGGCGAAAGGTGCGAACTTCATCGATGACCTCACGAGCGAGCGACGGCCTTGCATAGTAGCTCGGCCACGTTGACGAGGCGTCCCCCTCGCGCGACCGCTTTGGCCGAGCCGGGGTGGGAGTCGGTGCCGTGTACGCCGTCGATGAGCCCGCTCTTCTCGATGCGGTCCATGGCGTCGCCGGGCAGGATGAGATGGCTCGCGACGGCGTGCACGGCACGCGCGCCAGCATCGCGATAGGCCTTGGCGGCCTGGATGAGCGAGCCTCCGGTACGGATCATGTCGTCGTAGATCACGACCACCTTGCCGTCGCAGTCGGCGTTGATCCCGGTCACGGTGAGGTCGCCGCCGTCGGGGTTTCTTCGCTTGTAGACGAAGGCGGGCGAGCAACCGATGCCACGGGCCAAGCTCTCGACCCACTTGGCGCGTCCGGCGTCGGTGGCGCCGAGCACGAAGTCCGCTTCGCCGGCCACGTTCGTGATGAGGTTGGTCACGATGGGAGC
>JAUHZF010000142.1 GCA_030426145.1 Polyangia bacterium | reverse complement strand
GCGTGAACATGCCCCCAAGATCGCAGACTCAACCCAAGTCGTCGATCCCCTACGAGTTACTTCTCACGAATCGTTCTCGATCTCGGTCTCGGTCTCGCGACCTCGACCCTGGAACCTCGAACCTCGAACCTCGAGCCCGGAACCTCGAACCCGGCACCTCGAACCTCGAACCCGGAACCTCGAACCCGGAACCTCGAACCTCGAACCCGGAACCTCGAACCCGGAACCTCGAACCCGGAACCCCGCTACGCCGGATCTTCACTCACGAACCGCTCATCCCGCAGAACGAAGCGGGTGGGTCCTGCGATGCGCGTCTCTGCGATGTCGTGATCGGGGTCGCCGGGAAGCACGAGGCGTGGTGGATCGTCGGGGACGAACTTTGGGCAGATGGGAAGAAGGCTCTGCGCAGCCGACAAAGCCAAGGCCTCGTCGACGTTCGCGCATCCAGCCAACAGTTCCAGGCACCGGAGCGTCGGCGGCACCAGGAACAGGTCGCCTGCGAAGAAGCCGTCGAGCACACGTTTGGGGGGCGCCCACACGCTCGACGTGGTCTCGCGGGCGTCGTGCTGGCCTCGCTGTCCCTCGGGCAGCCGGGTGATGAAGAAACGCGCGTCGAACCGGCGCTGCTCCGCCTCGGGCGTCACCCAACGTCCGAACGGCAACAGGGCGTCGAGCGACAATACGAGCCCCTCGGCCACCAGGAGCTCTCCGAAGGCCCGCTCCTTGGCGTTCAGCGCGACCTGGAATCCCTCGACCGCGCTCGCATCGGGCGTGGGCGTGGCGGGCAGAATGGCGGCCTCTTCCAGGCTCTCGCGACACGCGCACACGGCGAGCCCCCGAGCTTCGTCGGCGTCGGCCGCCATCTCCGTCGCACGCGCGTGAGGGCGGGTCGCCGGCAGTCCCGCGCTCCTGTCGGCGGGGTCGAGCTTGCCCCCAGGAAACACCACCGCGCCCCCCACGAAGGGGCTCTGGGCGTGCCGCCGAACGCAGAAGACCTCGAGCCCCTCCGCGCCATCACGCACCACCATGAGGGTGGCTGCATCCTTGGGAGGAACGGCCTCTCGTCGCGGGTCGAGGTCGAGGACCTCACGGGCTTTGTTCGTCATTCACTTCCTCGTGTAGGCACGAACCGCGTTGATGATCGCATCGGCCAGCTTCTGCCGGTAGTCGGCGGTGCCGAGCTTGGATTCATCGCCCGGATTGCTGATGAAGGACGTCTCGTACAACACGGCGGGCATGGCGGCGCCTACGAGCACGTAGAAGCCCGCAGTCTTGGTGCCGTGATCCTCGATGCCGGGGTAGCGCGTGTCGAGGGACGACTTGGTGGCCTGCCGGAGGAATTCGGCGAGAGCACGCGAGCCGCGCGTCTGAGCCCCCATCCCGAGACCGGCCGCGATGTTCGTGATCTGGGCGTCGAGCAGCCGCACATCCATGGCGCGCGGCGCTTTGCGGTGCGCGTGGTTTTCTCGCGCGACGGCGTTGAGGGCGCGGCGGTCCGCCTCTCGACTCGGGTCGAGGATGAAGACCTCGTAGCCGCTCGCCTCGCCGTTCTCCGTCGCGTTGCAGTGAATGGAAACGAAGAGATCCGACTGAAAAGCATTGGCCCGTGCGGTCCGCTCTTCGAGCTCGACGAAGACGTCCGTGTCCCGGGTGAGCATGGTCTCGATGCCGAGCTCGCCCGCGATGACCGGCGCCGCGCGGTGCGCGATGTCGAGAGCGACGTCCTTCTCCCGGAGCCCGGTCGGTCCGACCGCGCCCGCATCCCAGCCCCCGTGCCCGGGGTCGAGGGTGATGCGGCGTACGCTGGCCATGGGCGTCGGCGAGCTGGGGGTTGGCGTGGCCGGTACAGCGGCTCGCGGTCGGGCGAGGTCGATCACGACCCGAAACGGATTGGGCAGGTAGAACACCCGCCGGTTGGCGGCGGCCGCGAGGTCGACGACCACCCGGGTCCCTCCTTCGCGCTTGCCGAGGCGCACGCGTTGAATGAGTCCACCTCCGACGTCGATCGTGCGACCGACCCCCTTGCCTCGCTTCGTCTTCTCGATGTCGAGGTAGAGCCGATGACCCCGGCCAGACTTCGGGTCCGGGGCGAGCATGCCGGTGCTGTAGCGCGCCGCTTGGTCGAGCTTCAGCACGAGCCGGGCCCCATCCGTGTCGTTGTAGGGCTGCACGGCTTCGAGCTTCGCGGGGCCTTTCACGAGCTTGGCGTCGGGAACCACCACCACCTGCTCATCGGCCCCGATGGGTGGCCCCCACGGAGCGGTGTTCGTACTCGCCGTCGCCGACGGAACAGGCAGGGCGGCCGTGCGCGCGAGGTGCGCCCCCTTCCGCTGGAGCGCCTGCCAGGCAGGTCCGGTAGGCCGGAAGGCGCGGGCACGCTCGAGACGAGCGCGCATGTCCCGTGTGCAGCTCTCGACCTCGGTTCGCGCAGCGTCGGGCGTATCGTCCGGAAGCTCGGTGAAGGCCTCGAGCGCGAGGTAGAGCTCCCGGTAGCTACGCGCCGCGTCGGCGGCGAGCTCCCCGTGCAGTTGTGCGCGGCGCGCCATGGCGCGACATCGGGCCACCACGTCCCCGGCCCCGTCGGCGACCTGGGTGTAGAGCGCCATCGCCTCGCGGGCGTCGGAGTCGAGACCGTCGTAGCGCCACAGCCGCTCGCGAAGTTGCGCCGCGGTCAGGCGAAGCCTGCTGCGCTCGCCCACCTGCTCGACCTTCTCCGCTGCCATGCCGAGGCGGTCGGTCAGTGCCACCACCGTGGCGCGACTCGGAAGCTCCTGGCCTCCCTGAACGTAGCGCTCGGCCAGCGCGGTGTCCTCGAGACCCTCGGCGGGCAGCTCGACACCGTCTGATGCGGGCGGCGTGGAATCCTCCGCCCCGCAGGCGAGCAGCGCCAGGGCAAGCCCGACGGGCCATGGGGTTCTCCTCGCCATGGCCTCAGTCTGCGCGAGCCCGTCGCGTTCGCCAAGTTTCACCGCCAACCTCCGTCCGCAGTGGAACTTTCCCCTCCCCCGGCAAAGCAACCCGAGACAAGCGGCCATGCCCATTGCTGTGCAACATACCGATTGCTAGCGTTCGACCGACCGGCGCACGTGCGCCACGGTCGCAGGAAAACGCATGTCGCTACCCGAGGGTCTCACACCGGAGCGCGCCGACGCGCTCGCCGCGTCCATCGTCCCCACCTGGGAAGAGCTGTTCGGACCGCCGCGCCTCGTGGCGGCACCAGGCGGGCTGGTCGCTCCTTCACCCGCCGCTGCTCCTTCACCCGTCAAAGCGCCCAAGGCCGTGGAGGCCAAACCCGCGCCCAAGCGCGCCGCGACCACCGCCGGCAAGCCCTCGTCGCGGGGCGCCAAGCCCTCTTCGAAGCGGCGCCCTGCTGCCGCCAAGGCGGTCTCCGCCGTCGAGCACCCGCCCGAGGAGAGCGTGAACCTCCCCACCAGCGAGACGCCGTGGGGAAAGATCGGTGCCGCCGTGGCCGCCGTGGCCGTCATCGCGCTCATCATCGCCTTCGCTGGCGGCTCCGGTAACGAGACGACGAAGCCGGAGAAGAAGCCGTCCACCACCGAAACCAAGGCTCCGGCGCCAGCCCCGAAGAAAGCGGAAGCGCCCAAGGCGCAGCCCGCCGTCGGTACGACGCCAGACCCGGCCCCCGCCGCGGAGCCCAAGGAAGAGCCAGCTCCCGAGCCCAAGGAGGAGCCCGCTCCCGAGCCCAAGGAGGAGCCCGCTCCCGAGCCCAAGGAGGCGCCGAGGCCGACGGCCAAGACCAACCCTCAGCCAGCGCCGAAGAGTGCGCCCGCGCCCCGGCCCGCGCCTCGCCCCAAGCCCAAGGGCACGATCGTTCGTGACGTGCCCTTCTAGGCCGTCGCCTCATTTCTCCCCCTGTCAACGACCGGCGCTGGTCTCCAGCGACCGCCCTCGACTATCGTCCTTCCGCCACCATGATGATGAAGCGTCGCAACCGCATCGCCCTGGGCCTGTTCCTCGCCGCCTGCGCGGTCCCCGCCTCCGCCGCGGCCCAGGGGGCCCCCGCTCCTGCTCCGGCCCCCGAGCCCGACGACCTCACCAAGCTCGCGCGGACGAAGTTCATGGAGGGCGTCGCCGCTTTCGACGCCAAGAAGTACAACGAGGCGCGCATCGCGTTCCTACAGGCCTACGCCCTCAAGCGCCATCCTGCCGTGCTCCTCAACCTCGGGCAGAGCGAGCTTCGACTCGGCATGGTCGAGGACGGCGGAAACCACCTGCAGCAGTTCCTTCGCGACCACAAAGAGGCGAGCGAAGATCAGAAGACGGCCGCGCGTGAGGGCATCAGCGAGGCACAGCGTCGCACTGGCTTCGCCATCGTCATCGTCAACGTCGATGGGGCCGAGCTCTTCGTCGACAACGCGCCCATCGGCACCTCGCCTCTCCTCGACCCCTACTTCGTCAAGCCCGGTAAGCACGAGCTCCGCGCGACCAAGGATGGCGGCACGGCCACGACGAGCTTCACCGCCGTCCTCGGTTCGGTCACCCCCGTGAACATCACCGTCGCGGGTGCGGCTGCACCGCCGGCACCGGTTCCTTCGCCGACGCCCACGCCCGCCCCGGCGCAGCCCGTTCCGGCCCCGATGCCGGGCGCCATGCCGCCCTACCCCAACCCGGGCGCGATGCCCCAGCCAGGCATGGGTCCGCAGCCGCAGCCCGGTATGTTTGGGCCTCAGCCCCCGCAGGGCGACACCGGTGGACGCCGCAACTTCTTCAGCTGGTACACCGACAAGCCCATCGCTTGGGCCCTCACGGGTGTGGCGGGTCTCGGCGTCATCGGCACGGTGGGCTTCGGCATCGGTGCGGGGGTGAAGAAGAGCGAAGCCGACGACGTCATCAGCCAGATCCAAGCCCAGCAGGCATCCAACACCAGCCCCGGCGACAGCGGCTTCGTCCCTTCCGGACGGCAGCCCTGCGGCCCCGAGGACAACCCCGGCGCCGACCTCCCCTTCTACAGCCTCGCCTGCGACGAGCTACGAAGCGACATCGACAGCCGTGACCTCTACCTCGCGCTGATGGGGGTCTCCATCGGCGTGGGCGTGCTCGGCATCGGCGGGACCGTCCTCTATTACTTCCTCGATCCCGACAACAAGGACGAGCCGGCCGCGACGGCCATCCAGTTCAGCCCCGTCATCAGCCCCGACTTCCAGGGCTTCGGCCTCAGCGGCCAATTCTGAGCACAGACTCAGGCCGCGGCACGTTTGAGCCAGTCGCGAAAGGTCGAGCGCGGAACGCCGAGCGCCCGCGCGGCCGCGCTTCGGTTGCCTCCGTGGTCCGATAGGACCTGGGCGATGTCGAGGTCGGCCGACAGCCCCTGCAAACGAGGTCGGTAGGTGCCCTGGCGGAGGGTCATCGCGCGTGAGATGTCATTGCGCGTGATCGTGCCTTGGCGACACTGGAGCGCCGCCTGCACCAGGAGGTTGCGCAGCTCCCTCACGTTGCCCGGATAGCGCAGCACCTTGAGTTGAGCCTTGGCGGCGGCCGCCAGCGCGAGATGCGCGAAACCGTGCTCGTCGAGCAGGTGGCGCGCAAGCAGAGGGATGTCCTCCGTGCGCGCATGCAGAGGCGGAACCCTGACCACGGTCGCCGCGAGCCGTTGGTGTAGGTCACGCCGAAACCGCCCCGCCTCGACCGCCTCCTCGAGGGGTTCGCAGGTGGCCGACACGAGCCGAACGTCGACCTCCACCTCTTCGTCGGCGCCCACGGGAAGCACCCGTCGCTCTTCGAGCGCACGCAGGAGCGTCGCCTGCACCTCGAGACACAAGGAGCCGACCTCATCGATGAAGAGGGTTCCCCCATCGGCCGCGCGCATGGCGCCCCGGCGCCCTTCGCGGGCCCCCGTGAAGGCCCCGCGCACGTGGCCAAACAGCTGCGAGCCGCCCAGCGTGGCGCTCAACGTGGCGCCATTCACCGCGACGAACGGCCCCTCGCGACGCTCGCTCAGCTGGTGCAGCGCCCGCGCCACGAGCTCTTTGCCGGTGCCCGAACCGCCCCGGATCAAAACCGGCAGAGACACTTCGGCCATGCGCCGCACGAGCTCGGCGAGCTCGACCATGGGCCGCGACCGACCCACCATGTCGGGCAAGGCCTCGGGATGCACCGGGCCCCACTGCAACCACGCCTCACCGCGCTTCAGGCACCCGTGAAGGGGCAGCCGGCCACGCTTGAGCTCGACCGTTCCCCAGCGCACCGGCGCGGTGGCCGAAAGCAAGAGCGTCGATCCTTCGTGCAGAAGGCGACAACGGGCCGCGCCCATTCGGAATTCGTGCTCGGCGTCCACCCGCAGCTGGTGGCACGCATCGGGGGTCTTCAGTTTCAACGTCGTCATGGCTCCTCACCCACGTCGTCGTGAAGACCGACCCGTTCGTCGCGAAAATTCTCTCGCGCGATGCCCGTTGCCCATCCGAGCCCCAATGCGCCCACGGCCCTTCACACCCTCGTCCGCCGGGGGTAGGACCCCTTCGATGCTCCGTCCTTCTCCCGTACTCCTCGTCGCCGGTCTCGGCCTGGTCGCCGGTCCCGCGTGGGCCCAGCCAGCCCCCGATCCCGCCGCGGCGCCTGTGGACGAGCGGGATCTCCAGCCCGAGGATGGCCTGCCCAAGCCCGACCCGGAGGATCTGCGCACCGGACACCTCCTGCTTTCGGTCGGTGGCGGCGTGTGGGCGCCGAGCGCCGGCTTCACGCCCTTCATCGACGGCTTCGGACGCCTCGACGTCGGCGGTACCGTGCACCTCGACGTGGGCTGGGGCCTATCCCGCCACGCCGTGCTCAGCGCCACCGGCGGCTACAGCCGTGTGGTCGGAGCCAACTGCGAGGGCTGTAGCGCCGACAGCATCGACGCCGGTCTGCGCATCACGGGCATCATCTCCCAGGGCTTCGGCTTCGAACCATGGGCCTCCTACGGCCTCGGCTACCGCTACACCGCCCTCTCCTTCGGCGACGGTCCCGTGAGCGAGGGTGCCCCCGACGGCACCGTTCACGCCCTCGACCTCGCGCGCCTGCAGCTCGGCGGAAACTACTACCCCATCCCCAGCTTCGGGTTTGGGCCCTACGTCGGAGCCGACATCGGCATGCGCGGCTTCTCGTCGCCCCGCGCCTACGCCGCCTTCCACGGCGGACTTCGGGTCACCTTCGACCCCATGCGCATCGGCGCCCGCGCCACCCCTGGCGTGGTCACCGCGTCGCGCTGAGACCCCACACGCGACGAGGGCGCCCCCCGGCGTGAGCCGAAGAGCGCCCTGAAGCGCCCCCTGGTGGGGCGGTATCAGCCCGCGTCGGGCTGGATCTGGATGCCGAGCTGTCGACGCAGCGCGAAGTGGTCCTCGCTGACCGCGAAGAGCATCAGATCCTTGATCCGCTCCTGAGGCGAGATGTCGCCCGGGATCTGCCGGGCTGCCGCAACCGCCTTCTTGGCCACCTCGAGGTCACCCGCCAACACGAGCCCGGTGCGCGCGCTCGTGGTCTCCACGGCCTGGGCCCAGCGCTTGATGTTGGCGCGCGCCCCTTCCTTGAGGAAGCGGTTGACCTCGACCTTGAGCTGCTCCCGCTGCATGGCTTGCAGGAAGGGCGCGAGCATCTGGGCCGTGGCCTGAACCTGCGTCTGGTACTCCGGCGGCGCCGGCGTGTTGGGGGCCACCAACCGAATGGCCGAGAACAACAACACCGTGAGCTCGGTCTGGGTCGGGAAGAGCTGCTTGATGTAGTGCTCGCCCCGATACATCGCGAGGTGCTTGCCGGCGACGAAGGCGCTCTCGAGCGGTCCGAGGCCCTGCAACACGCCCTGACCCGCCACCGAAGCCGGCGGATCATTGGGCACTGCGTCGAGACCACCTGGCTGATCGCTGCGCGCATAGAGCATGGGCTCTACCCGCAGACCCAAGACCTGCCGCGCCCAGAAGAAGGTCCGCGCGAACTGCACGGTGCTCGTCTTCGGATCCTGCCGGAACTGATCCGGCAGAACCGGGGGCTGCTTCAGGGTCTGGATCTTGGCCTTGAGGGCCGCGTAGCTGATCGCCTCGAAGATCTTGCCGATGCGCTGGTCCTCATCCTTGTGCATGAGGTGCGTCTGCCAGGCCCGATCATCGAGCACACCCCGCGGTCGCGGGATGTCCGCCGGCTTCCAGTCGTCGAAGAAGCGCCGCTCCTCCTCGTTGGCCCGGTTCAGGAAGGCCAGGACCGACGCCACACACCAGGCCTCGTCGTAGGCCTGCTTGGTGAGGTAGACGTTGTAGATGGCCCGGTAGGCGTCGATGTTGACGGGGTCCTTCTCCAGCAACATGCGGTAGCTGGCCACCGCATCGTCGTGACGACCCTGGTGCTCGGCGAGCTCGGCGAGGATGTGGTGGTCCTTGGTCGAGTCGGGCTTGATGGCCGTCGCCGCCGTAAACGCGTCCACCGCCTTCTCGGTGTCGCCGATCCGGTCACGGTAGATGAGGCCCAGGGCGTGCCAGAGGTTGTACTCCAGCTCGGGGTTCCCCTTGCCCACCACGCGGTGGATCATCTTTCGGTAGGCGCGCTCGAGCTTCCCCCAGTCCTTGAGCTGGGTGTAGAGCTTGTCGATCCGCTTGAACGCGTCGAGGTAGCCCGGGTTGAGGTCGAGGGCCTCGTCGAAGAGGTCGGCCGCGGTGTAGGGCTCTTCGAGCTTGTCGCGGTAGACCTGCGCCATCGTGAAGAGGTAGCGAGCGCGACGATCGGGCTTGGGGTCGCCCTCCGCGATGCGCTGCAGGATCTCCACCATCCGATCCCACTGATTGGTCTTCTGGTAGAGCTGCAGCATCTTGTGCATCGTGGGGTGGTCGTCGGGCTTGAGCTCGCTCGCCTGCTCATAGGCGTAGAGAGCCTGCTGCCCGTCGCCGACCTTCTCGGCCCACGCGTCGCCGAGCTCCATCAGCAGGTCGTAGCGCTCTTCGCCGTCGATGACGTTGTCGAGCACCTGCTGCCGGTATTCACAAGCCTGGGTGTACTCACCCATGCTCTCGTAGATGGAGACCAAAGCCTCGAGCGTTTGGCGATGCCCCGGGTCGAGCGCGAGGCCCTTCTCGAAGTTGTTGATCGCCTGCTTGCCCTGGCCCTGCTCGCGCTTGACGCAGCCGAGTCGGTAGTAGACGTCCGCCCGCGCCTCGACGTCATCCTCACCGAGACTGGTGAGCACCTTCTGGTAGTTGGTGAGGGCACCCGCCCAGTCGCCGAGAGAGAAGTTGACGTCCGCGAGCCCCTTGATGGCTTCTTGGTTGGTCAGGTCGAGCTTGTTCGCCGCGCCGTAGGCCTGAAGCGCGTCCTGCCACTTCTCCAGCTTCTGAACCACGCCGGCGTGAAGCATGAAGAGGTCGAACTGCTCCTCGCGCTCACGCTTGTTGGCGCGGTCGACGAGCATGGCCGTCAGCGGCTCTGCTTCCGCCCACCGCTCCTGGTTCACGTAGAACCGGGAGAGCGGAAGCGCGGCTTCTTCGTTGTCGGGGTCGGCCTGATGGGCCAGCTCCCAGGCCTCGACCGCCAGCTCCTTCTCCTCGAGCATCTCGTTGCGGACACGGCCGAGCTCGACGAGGAGCTTGGCCCGCGCACGGGGCAGCTCGGTGTTCTGCTGCTCCATGTCGAGGTACCGGGCCGCCATGTCCCAATCGCTCTCGTCGATCGCGATGGCACGCAGAGCCGACAGCGTCGGGACGTGACTCGGATCGAGATCCAGCGCCATCTCGAAGCGCTCGCGCGCCTGGTAGCGATCCCCGAGCTTGTCTTCGAGCTGCTTGCCGATGCGGTAGAAGGCCTCGACCCGCTGACCACCGTCGACCGTGAGGTCGGCGACACGCGACATGTAGTCGATGGCGTTCGCCGGGTCGTCCATGCGCTCGTAGAGCCGCGACAGCGCCTCGAGCGCGGGGACGTGGTTCTCGTCGAGGTCGGTGATCTCGAGGTAGGCGTCGAGCGCCCGCTCTTGATCCTCGACCTGCTCGGCGTAGGTCTCCGCGATCTGGGTGTAGAGCTCGATCTTCTTCGCCCTGTCGTCGGTCGCCTGAATGTGGCGCTCGAGGGCCTGGATGAGGTCGAGCCACTGCCGGAGCCGGTTGTAGCACCGGGCCAGCATCTCGTAAGCGGCCTCGCTGTTGGGGTCGATCGCCACCACCTGCTCGAGGCGTTGGGCGGCGAGATCGGCCTTGAAGAAGTGCGTCTCCTGCACCTCGGCGATCTGCATCAAGACCTCGGCACGCTCGCGCTCGGTCTGGACCACGTCGAGGTGCATCTCGAGAACCTCGAGCAGCTCCGGCCACTTCTCCGTGACTTGGTAGACGCGCTCCAAGCCCTTGATGGCGAGCAGATTGCCCGCCTGCACGTCGAGCACGTCTCGATAGACCTCGATCGCGCGCTCGGGCTGGCCGAGCACACTCTCGAGCATGCCACCGGCACGCAGCTTCACCTCGGCCGACTCGTCGTCATCCGCGAGCCCCTTGGCCTTGGCGAGGAGCGTGTCGACGAGCTCGGCCTGCTGACCCTTGCCCTCGTAGATCCGCTCCAGGTTCTCGAGCGCCGGCACGTAGTTCGGCTCTGCCTCGATGGCCCGCTTGAAGAACGCCAGACCCTGCTCGGTGTTCTGCTGCGGGTCGACGTGCTTCTCGAAGACCTCTCCGAGGTCGTTGAGGATGGCTGCGCGGTCGACTTCCTTGGAGGCGACCTTGAGGGCGTTCTCCAGGTACTGACCCTGCTTGCGCCAGTCGGCGTTGCGCTTGAAGAAGTTCGCCATCTGGCGAAGCACGCCGACGTTGTTCGGGTCGAGCGACTGGACCTTCTGGTAGTACGGCATGGCGTAGTCCTGCCGGTCCAGGTCTTCGCCGTACCACTTGGCCAGACGCAGCGAGAGCGCGATCTGGATGTGCTTGTCCTCGGCCCCCTCGAGCCAGTCGTTGACCACGTTGATGAGCTCGGCCCACTTCTTGGTCGCGGCTGTGATCTTCTCGAGCATGGCCACGGTGGCCTCGTCGTGGAAGTTCAGCTCGAAGGCCGTCATGAGCGACTCGTAAGCCTGCTCCTGATCGCCCAACTTCTCGTCGCTGACCTTGGCCACCTTGCGCAGCAGCTTGGTCTGGTCGTCGACCTCGGGAACGTTCTCGATCCGCGTCAGGTAGAGATCGATGAGCGGCTCCCACCGCTCGCCGGCCCGATGCAGCTTCTCGAGTTGCTCGAAGGCATCATCGCTCGCGGGGTCGAGCTCCATCATCGCGTCGAGCGCCGGCACGGCACCGTCGTGATGGCCGATCTGATGCTCCCAGATGTGGGCGACCTCGCTGAACTCCCGGATCTGCTCCGCCGGTTCTTCGTAGGCCCGGGCCCGCGTCATCTTGACGTCGACGCCCTCTTCCCACCGCTCCTCGGCGCGCAGCAACTCTTCGAGGTGCGCCATCGCGTCGAAGTCGCGCGGATCGGTCTCGAGCAGCTTGCGCCAGGCGTCGATGGCCTCGTACCGCTGCTCCTCGTGCTTCTGGTGCAGAAGCGCCGCCTCGCGGTAGAGCGCCACGAGGTGCTCGGCCGGGAGGTTCTGAGCGGCGCGATCGATGGTCTGGTGCAGCGCGTAGAGAAGCTCGTTCTCGTCGCCGCGGTTCCGCCAGATGTCGTTGATCGCGTAGAGCGCCTCGAGGTTCTCGTAGTCGATGTCGAGAACGCGGTTGTAGTCGTCGAGGGCCGCGTCGTCGCGACCGAGGTGCTGCAAGAAGAGCCGCGCCCGACGAAGCAGGACCTGAACCTGCTCACCGTCGTCGATGACCATCGACATGTGGCGCTCGAGGATCTCGGTGAGCTCTGCCCACTGCTCGGTGCGCTCGTAGAGGTCCGACAAAGCCGCGAGGGCCTCCCCGTCCTCACCGCGTAGCTCGAGCACGCGCTTCCAGACGTCGATGGCACGCTCCACGTCGCCCAGGAAGTCGCTCAAGAGGCGCGCCTTCTTGGCCGAGATGTTCGCCTGCTCGAACTCGTCTCGGTCGGTCTCCAGCTGCTTGTCGTAGAGGGCGTAGAGCTCCTGCCACTTCTCCTGCTGGGTGTAGACCGTCTCGAGTGCGACCTGAGCCCGCTCGTTCTCCGGCTCGAGCTCGTCGAAGACGCGCCGGTAGATGCGGACCGCGTCGTCGAGCTGCCCGAGCTGCTCGGTGTAGATCTCGCCGAGCCGCATGTGGAGCTCGACCAGCTGGTAGGGTTCCTCCACCGTCTGCACCCGCTGCTCGAGCACGCCCGCGAGCTCCGCATGCTGCTCCATCGCGGTGTAGATGCGGTCGAGGTTCTCGAGGCACTCGACGTCGAGCGGCGCCACGCTCAGCACGTAGCGGTAGGTCTCGTCGGCCTTCTCGACATCCCCGAGCTCTTCTTCGAAGACGCGGGCGAGCCGTTTGCCGGCGAGCTTTTGAACGTCGACGTTCTCGTGCGCGCCCAGCACGTCGGCGTAGGCGTTGGCCAGGTGCTCCCAGCCGTCTTCGACCATCTGCGCGAGCCGCTCGATGTCGTCGAGCGCGCGCTCGTCCTGCGGGTACTCCTGCAGCGCGCGAATGTAGACGCTCAAGGCCGCGTCGGGCGCCAGCAGGCGCTCTTCGTGCAGCTCCGCCAAGCGGTAGTACTGCTGAAGGCGCTCCGCAGGCTCCTGAGCGTGGCTGAGGACCGCTTCGTAGACCGCGCTCAGCTGCTCGAACTGGGCGAGCGTCTCGTAGTGCGGCTCGAGGATGCGTGCGATGCGTTGCTGCATCGTCCCCTCCCCGAACATCGACTCCAGCGCCTGGAGCGCCCCCTGGTGGTCGGGCATCTCCACCAACACCTCGCCGTAGGCATCGATGGCACCCTCGACGTCGTTGAGGCGGAAGTGTTTCACCTGCGCGAGGCGGAAGCGGAACTCGAGCTGTTCTTCGCCACTGGCGGCGACCTCCGCCTCCTTGGCGAGGATGCCCGCGAGCTCGTCGTAGCGCTCGGTGAACTCGTAGAGCCGGTCGAGCGCCGCGATGGCGTCGGTGTTCTCGGGATCCTGCTCGAGCACCAGCTTGTAGCGCTCGATCGCGGCGTCGAAGCTCTCGAGTTGCTCTTCGTAGATCTTGGCGACCCGAAGACCGATCTCGCAGTAGCGCACCGGATCGGCCTGAAGCGGCTCGAGCTGGGCGTCGTAGAGCTTCGCCAGGTCGCCCCAGCGCCCCACCATCGAGGCGAGGCGCTCGAACTGAGCCAGCGACTGGTCGTTGGTCATGTCGGACGCGACCGCGCGCGCCCACACGTCGAAGGCTGCGCCCGGATCCCCGACCATCTCCTCGTAGAGTCCCGCGATGCGGGTGAGGAGGTCGACGCGGTGGAAGGCGTCTTCCGTCGCGCGGGCCTGCACCTCGAGGACCTCGATGAGCTTGTGCCACTCGCCGAGTGCGTCGTAGATGGGCTCGAGCACCTGCGCCGCCTCGAGAGGCGCGCGCTCCCCCTTCATGAGGGCATCGAGCGCACCGAGCGTGGGCTCGTGGTCGCTCATCTGGGTGAGCAGGTCACGGTAGAGCTCGATGGCGCGCTGAACGTCGTCGAGTCGCTTGTCGTAGAGCTCGGCGATTCGGTACTGGTAGCTGATCGACTCTTCGGGCGAAGCCGCGAGGTCGGCCTCCTGCTGCAGCACGGTGAGCAGCTCGGGCCAGTTCTCGGCGCGCTCGTAAAGCACGTCGAGGCGGCCGAGCGCCGTCAGGTCGTCGGGGTCGATCTCCAGCACCCGCTGGTAGGTATCGATCGACTTCTGCACATCCTGAAGCTGCTCTTCGAAGACGGCGCCCATCTGGTAGTAGATGCGCTTCCGCTCGTCGGCCTCGTACACGAGGTCGGCCTTGCGGTTCTGGATCTCGAGCAGCTCCGCCCACTTCTCCTGTCCGAGGTAGAGCTTGATGAGCGCGTCGAGGGCCGAGAGGTCCTCCGCGTCGATCTCGAGGACCTTCTGGTAGACGGCCACGGCATTGTCGACGCGGTCGAGCACCTCTTCCTCGATGCGCGCCGAGCTCATGAGCGCTTCCTTCTGAGCGTCGAAGTCACCGAGGAGCTCCGCGCGCTGTTGCAGCACCGCGCTCAGCTCCTGGTAGCGATCCGCGCCTTGGAAGATGCGCTCCAGAGCTTCGACCGAAGCGAGATGGCTCGGGTCGAGCTCGAGGATCCGCCGGTAGTGCGCGACGGCCTGGTCGACCGTGCCGAGCTGGAACTCGTAGATGCGCGCGCTGATGGTGAAGAGCGTGATCGCGAGGTCGACGTCTTCCTGCTTGGCGGCGAGCTCTTCGTAGACCCGTGCGAGGTCGGCGAATCGCTCCGTCGCGTTCGCGAGCCGCTCGAGTCCCTCTTGGGTGATCTGGGCCCCGGGATCGATGGCCAGCGCCCGTGCGAGGGTGTCGAACGCGGCGTTGAGGTTCGACGCGGCGTCCTCGTGCAGCTCCGACATCTCGTGGAGCAGCTCGACGGCGCGGGTCGGGTCCTCACTGCGCCGTACCTGGACCTCGTATACCCCGAGCAGCTTCTCGTAGTTGCCCATCTGGCGGTAGAGCGGACCGAGAATGTCGGCGATCTCCACCTCGTGAGCTTCGCGCTGCCCCAGTCGCTCGAGCGCCGCGATGGCGTCGCCATTCTGCGGATCGCGATCGAGCACCTGCCGGTAGGTATCGATGGCCCCATCGACCATCTCCAGCTTCGTCTCTTGAAGCGCCGCGAGGCGCAGCATGAGGCCGATCTCCTCTTGCTCCGACTCGGCGAGTCGGAGCTGCTGCTCCAGGTTCTCGCTCAGCGGCTCGAACATCTCCTGACGCGTGTAGAGATCGTCGAGTGCACGCAATGCGGTGAGACTCGCGTCATCGACGCTCAGCACCTCGTTGTAGGCCGCGATGGCCTCCTCGGGCTGGCCGAGCTGCTCGTCGTAGATGTTCGCCATGTTGGCGTAGAAGCGCTCGCGCTGCGCGAAGTCATCCGCGAGCTCGATCCGCCGGCGGATCACGCCGATGAGGTCGGGCCAGCGCTTGGTGCTCGCGAAGAGCTGCTCCATGGCGTCGAGAGCCTCGCCGTCGGCGGGATCGATCTCGAGCACCTGCTGGAAGCTCGCAGCAGCTTCTTCGACCTGCTCGAGATGGCGCTGGATCGATGCCAGCCGCATCCAGTAGCTGCGTGCGAGCTCGGGCTCGGTGAGACCGGCCGCGATCTCCTTGTAGACCTCCGCCAGCTTTGCCCACGCGTCGCCGCGCTCCGCAAAATCTTCGAGCTCGAGTCGAACCTCCTCCGACTCGGGCATGGCCTGAAGGGCCCGTGCCTGAGCGCGGAACGCACGCTCGTTGTCCTGGAGTTGCTCGGCGGCGACCATGGCCACCTTGCGCAGCAAGGAGACACGCTCGATGTCGTCCTGCTCGTGCTCGACCAGGATCTCGACCGCGCCGATGAGCTTGTCCCACTCGTCGCGCCCCTCGTAGACCTGGCTCAGGATCCGAGCCACCTCGGGCGCGAGCTCCGAGTTCTCGAGCAAGCCTTCGAGGGCCACACGAGCCTGGTCGTTGTTGGCGTCGATGAGGAGGATCTCGCGGTAGTTGTCGAGCGCCCCCTCGGCGTCGCCGAGGTGCTTCTCGAGGGTCTGACCGAGCCGGTACTTCAGGTCGATCAGCGTCTCCTCCTCGGCATCGATCTCGAGCCGTCGTCGAAGGATGTCCGCGTAGGGTTCCCACGCCTCCTGCGCCTGGTAGAGGCCATCGAGGGCCTCGAGTGCCTTCGCATCCGCAGGCTCGATGTCGAGCACCTGAAGGTAGGTCTGAATCGCGTTGCCCGCGTCGTTCAGCTCACCCACGTAGAGCTCGGCGATGCCGTAGAGCACCCGACACTGCTGGTCGGGGTCGGTGACTAGGTCGCGCTGCTTTTCGTAGACCTCGAGCAACTCGGCGTAGCGCTCCGTCTGCCGGTAGAGCCGCTCCAGCGCCTGAAGCGCGTCGGTGTTGTCGGGATCGATCTCGTAGACGGCCCGATACTGCTCGAGCGCCCCGTCGACCTCGTTGGTCTCATCGAGGAGCACGCGGCCCAACTTGAGCCGAAGCTGCGATTCGGTGACGGGATCGCCCAGGTCCTCGAGCGCCGAGCGATAGGCGGAGATCGCCTTGTCCCAGTTGCCGGTGGCACTCGCCACGCGCTCGACGTCCTCAGACGTCTGGGGGTCGGTCGGGGCGATGGTGAGCGCGGTGATGTACCGATCGAGCGCAAGATCCTGCTTGCGCATTCGGTTCTCGTAGAGGTCGGCCACCTGCTGCAGAAGCGGCAGGCTCTCTTCTCCCTCGACGTGGTTGAGCTTGACCTCGATCGCCTCCGACAAGCCCTTCGGGTTGTTCGCCTCCTCGTAGATCGGGATCAGCGCCTCGGCTGCGCCGAGGTGCGTCTCGTCGATCTTGAGGATCTTCTCGTAGGCGCGCGCGGCGCGGTCGGCCTTGTCCTTCTTGGTCTGCCAGAGGTCGGCTGCCTTGAGCAGCATGCTGACCTTGGTCTCCGGGTCCTTCTCGCGCGCTTCCTGTGACTCGAGCAGACGAATGAACTCGTCCCACTTCCCGCTCTCTTCGTAGAGGAGCTCGAGGTCATCCCACCGACGAAGCGCGAGAAGTCGCTTCTTGAGGTTCTCTTGGGCGCGCCGATCACCGGGGTTGATCTCGAGCACCTGGCGCCAGGCCTCGGCCGCCGCTTCGTCGTCCTTGAGGCGATCGCCCTGGATCTGGGCGAGCTTCTCGAGGGTCTTGAGCCGATCCTTGTCCTCGAATTGTGTGAGCGCCTGCTCCTGCAGGACGTCGGCGAGGTTCTCGAAGTCACGAGCACGCTCGTAAAGCGTCGACAGGGCATCGAGCGCTTCGGGGTTCTGAGGCTCGAGCTCGCGCACGGCCGCCCACAGCTCGATGCAGATCGGCGGCTTCTTGATCTTCTGGGTCGCGAGCTGCGCGATCTCGACGTAGGCCGCGAGGCGCATGTCGGGGTCGTCGCTGGCGTCGGCCTCGCCACGCATCAGCTTGATGAGGCTGTCCCAGTCGCGCCGCTTCTCGTAGTAGGCCCGCAAGAAGGTCTTGGCCTCCTCGTGGTTCGGGTCGAGCTCGAGAACGAGCTCGAAGCACTTCGACGCCTCAGAAGCATTGGAGAACTTCTGGTAGACGTCCGCCGCCTCGGCGAAGTAGCGGATCTTGTCCTCGCGCCCCGTGTGGGCCTCGCCGAGCTTGACCAGGGTCTTGACGTAGTCGTGGTTCCGACGCGCCGCCTGCTGCTCCTCGGCTTCCTCCAGGAGCTTGGCGATGAGTGCATCGTCTTGCTCCGCGGGCTCGCCCCCTACCTCGGCTTCTGCTGCCTCGGGTTCTGCTGCTTCGGGTTCTGCGTCCTGCACGGCCTCGGGCTCGGGTTCTTCTTCCGGCTCGTCGGCCTCTTCCGGCTCGGGCTCAGGCTCGGGCTCGGGCTCAGGCTCCGGTTCCGGCTCGGGCTCAGGTTCCGGCTCGGGCTCAGGCTCCACCTCGGCCTCGACCGGCGCTTCGTCTTCGATCGGAACCTCGTCCTCGACCGCCTCGTCCTCGACCGCCTCGACCGGGACCTCCCCCGTCGGCGCGAGCTTCTCGCCGATCTGGCGCTCGAACGCGCTCAGCTGCGGGTGCTCGGGCTGCACGGCAGCCAGTCGCTCGAACCACCGGCGCGCCTTCATGAGGTCGCCAAGCTGCAACCAGCACAACCGTCCGGCTTCGGCCATGATGTGTGATGGTGGTTCCGTCACCTCCGCGATCTGCTCGCAGAGCTGCGCCACGCGATCCCAGTCACCCTCGTGGGTTCCCCAGAGCTCGCGCAGGAAGGTAAACGCCGCGTCGTTATCGGGATCGCCGATGACGGCCTGCTCGAGGAGCCGCCCACCGAGCTCGACGTTCTGGTGACGCGTCGTCCAACGCACGCCGTAGCGGAACGCGAGCGCGGGCCCCACCTCGGGGGTCGCCGACTCGAGCATCTTGCGCTGGGTGTCGAGAACGTCCGCGAGACGGCCCTGAGCCACCATGTACTCTTCGTACAGCGAGGCGGCCTGCCAGTTGTTGCAGTCGGCCTGGTACGCCGCCAGTAGGAGCTCTTCGTAGGCCGTTGCGTCGAAGCGCGCGGCGATCCGTGCCGCCCGCAGTAGCAACATCACCCGTTGATCGAGGTCCGCCTCCTCGGTGGCCTCGGCCACGAGGAAGTCGACCCGGTCCTGGTAGCTCTCTTCGGTCTGGTTGAGGTCCTCGAGACACTCGCGCGCACTCTCGGCCCTGTCGCCCCCCGCCTGTGCCACTGCGGCAAAGGCTTGCGCCGCCGCCTCGTGGTTGTTCAGGTCGGAGTTGACCTGACCGAGCTCGAACAGGATCGCCTCCTTCACCGGGTCAGGTGCCACCTCGAGGCTGCGGCGCAAGACGGTATCGACCATCTTGAACTTGCCCAGCTCCCAGTAGATGGCGCGCGCCTCCAGCAGCGGATTCACATCCGCTGGTCGCAGCTTCCAGGCGTTCTGGAAGAACTTCAGGGCTCGCGGACCCTGAAGCAGCTTGTCTGCGAGAAGATGGCCGAGTCGGAGGAAGAGGTCGGCCCGGTTGCCCGGATCCTCCTCCGCTTCGATCGCTTCTTCGAGCGCAATGGCCAATGCAGGCCAGTCTTTCGCGGTTTCGAGCTCGTTCAGTCGCTGGGATTGGTCCATGATGTCGCGCGTCAACCTCGCGGCAAAACCGTCATCACCCGGAGGCCCCAAACTTGTGGCCGGGGCCGTTCGCTAAGTTCGTACAGGGGTCTGGGAATCGAGTCGTGGGGCCCCAGCTCCGAAGAGCGTGGGGCGAGATGGGTCCGTTGCTTCTCGAAGGTCGCGGTCAGGTGCCCGGTCCCTTGAGGCGCTGCTCCTCGGCGCGCGCCTGTGCACACTCGCTCTTGTAGGTCTTCTGAGCCTTCTTGCTCTTGCAACCGCGAGCTTGGAAGCCCTTGAGCAGCTGCAGAGCCTCGGCCTTCTTCCCCTTCTGCTTGGCGTAGCCGAGACCGAGGTTGAAGAGGCTGGAGGGGTCATCCTTCTTGAGGGCGCGTGCGGCTTCGAACTCCGCCACCATCTTGTCGATGTCGCCCTTGTCGCGGTACACGCCGCCGAGCAGCGTGTGCACGTCGAAGAGGTCGGCCGCGTGCTTGTTCGGATCGGCCAGCTCCTTGGCCGCGTTCAGCACCTGCTCGGCCTCTTTGAGGTACCCGAGGCGCATGTACAGATCCGCGAGCGGCGCGTAGTACTCGATGCGGTTCGGTCGGAACTCGATCGCCTTCGTGTAGTACTGGAGCGCGTCCTGCTCCTTGTCACTCCAGAGGAACGAGTGGGCCAACCAGTAGTAACACTCCTCCTGGTTGGGGTCGGCCTCGATGCACTTCTTGAAGGGCTCCTTCGGCTCGTCGTAGGAGATCTTCTTCGCCTCGGCCTGCTTGTAGAGCGCGTAGCCACGCTCCTTCCAGTAGTTCGCGAAGCTGGGCGCCTGGTCGGTCGCGCGACCCAGGACCTCCGCCACCTTGTCCCACTCGTCCTTCTTTTTGTGGGCCTTGGCGAGCTTGTACATGATGCGGTGATTCGCCGGATCGAGGCTGACCGCGTTCTGGTACTTCTCGATCGCACCGGCCGGGTCGAGGTCGACGATGGCGTCACCCTGGTTCGCGAGCTTGACGGCCTCCTGGCGGTGACGGCTGCACCCAGTCATCACCGAGAAGGCCATCGTCGCCGCAAGCGCAATCACACCGAACTTCATTCGAACACACGTCCCTTTCGTGTCTGCATCTCGATGGCGGACGTCATCGCGTCCACCGGAATCCGTCGTGGGAGACCGTCTCAGGCCGAGACGGACGTACGGGCACCTCTGCGACCTCGAATTGGCCGCTAGAATCCCCGATCTCGTCACACCAGACGCCCATGTGAGCGAGCCGAGAATAGTCTTGCCTCTTCCGCGGAGTCCAGCGCCATCACGCGGTTTTTCGTCGCTTTTCAAATGCATCACACCCCACCACGCCAAGGACGTGATGGGGTGTGAATCGAGCTTCGCCAACCGAGTGGCGTGCTGCGGCTTCAGCCGCCGGGCGTGAACACGATCGGGTAGCTGACCGTGACGATGCCGCCCTCAGGCTGCGGGAAGGTCAGTCCGCGGAACTGACCGGCCACACAGCTGATGACGCCCGCGTCCGGGATGTCACCACCGCCGCCGACGGACGACACGGAGCCGTCGCGACCGATGACGAAGCTGACCACGACGCGGCCCTGCAGGTTCGGGTTGTTCTTCAGCGCGCTCTCGTAGCAAAGGCGGAAACGGCCGAAGTTCTGGCGAACGATACGCTGAATGACCTCGGGCGGAAGACGACCACTGACGTTCGTCGCACCCATGCGGACCCGAGGCGGGCGCGCGCGGTGCGAGCGACCGAGACGACCGTGACCGGAGCCGAAGCCCTGACCCGTGCCCGTGCCGGCGCCGTGACCGATCGTGCCGATGTTGCCGAGGCCGATACCTTCACCGCGACCACCGCCGCCCTCGCCGATACCGGAGAGGCCGAGGCCGCCGGCACCGAAGGAGTCGCCGATCGAGTCGCCCCACATGTTGCCGCGGGCGCTGAGCGGGTCGGAGCCGAGGGAGTCGTCACGACCCCAGGGCGCCGTCGGTGCGTCGGGGTCACCGCCCGCACCGGAGTTGAGCAGACCGACCATACCGAACTCAGCCGCGTCGCGAAGTGCCGCCTGGCGCGCGATGTGCGGATCGGGGTTGTCTTGGGGACCCTTCACACCATAACGGTTGCCCGTCGCCTTGGTGTTGGGGTTACCCATCGACCCCTCTTCGCCCTTGGCGCGGGTACCGGTGCCACCTTCTTTGTTGTCGGCTTCCGCCTCGGTGATCTGCTCGGTCTCCTTCTCCTCCATCTCCTTCTCGGCCGCAGCGTCGAGGTATTGCTGGATGAGGTAGCGCTGATCATCGCTGAGCGAGTCATCGCCGGTCTCGCCCATGTCGGGCATGATCATCGCCATCGCGGCGAGCAGACCGGTGTGACCCACGAAGGAGCCGAGCACGTAGAGCGAAGCGCCACCCACGAGTGCCGCCAGCGTGAAGGCCGAAGCGACCTTCTTGCCCTGCGCCACCGCGGAGACCTCGAAGGTGAGGTCGTTGACGTTCATCACCACGTGGGTGCCATTCGCGAGCGGGATCTGATGGGCCCCGCTCACCTCGGACGCCGGCTGCACCATGTTCTGGGCGACCGCCTCCTGAATGGTCATCTTCGGCTGGCCCTGAATCTCGATGGTGCCGGTGGCACCCGGAAGCAGAATGGCCGAAGAAGTGTTGCCGTCACTCACGACGATCGGCGCCCGCGAGGTGCCGAGCTTGTCCTGAGGGACGTTGTAGTCGACGGCCATGCCCTTCGCGCCTTCGGGCGCCTCACCGACGTAGAAGCTACGCGGCGGGGACAGGTGGTCGACCTGAAGGATGTTGCGACCCCACAGAATACGGACTTCGATGGCCGTCGCCGCGCCCTCGACCTCTTCGGTCGGAACGTCGGGACCGCTCTTCATCAACTGGTATTCGTAGGTACCCTCCGCAGCGTCGTCCGACACGGACCCGCCACCTCCGCTCGCGGCGAACGGATTACCGCCGCCGAAGGGTGAGGCCACCGCAAACGGGTTGGCTGCACCGCCGCCGCCGCCGAAGGGGTTGTTCATCGCCGGCGGAGCCGGGATGTCCGCACCCGCCGCTGCGCCGCCAGCCGGAACGGCCGCCGCCACCCCGCCACCGACCGCGTCACCGCCATCGGCCGCCACGGCCGGAGCCACTGCCGCACCCTCCTCCATCTTCTCGAGGACGATGAGGGTGTTGCCGATCTGGATCTGGTCGCCCGGATTCAGCTTGCACTTGTTGACGCGAGCACCGTTGACCATGGTCCCGGTCTCGTTCCCCAGGTCGATGAGCGTGACATCGTCCTGAACCTCGATGACCGCGTGCATACGCGACGCGGCATCGTCGTCCACCCGAAGGTGGCTCTTGGGGTCTTTCCCCACCTTTACGATGTCTTGGGCCACCGTCTCGCGACGAACGAGCTGGTCGCCTTCGTAAAACGCAAAGGTCAGCGCAACTTTCTTTTTGCCATCCATGGGCGCAAGTTCCCGTAGCCGAATCGGCGTTGTGAGCGGTTGAACCCCGTTCTCGAGGTCGTTCCCGCGTGAGGCGGAGCCGCTGCTGCGGGGGACATCATCCCCCACCGCAGCGAGTCGGCCTAGAGATCCTCAACTGACTTCAACATCTCGGGGACGAACGAGGTCCGGGGCCGAATCAACGTTCGGCGAATCGGACCCGGGCGAACCCGGATGGTGGCGTCGTTCGGGCCAAAGCCGCCCGCGGTCAGCGGGTCATCGGCGAATTCGTAGCCGTAACCGTCTCCGTCCTCCGAGTCCGTGGACTTCGCCGCCTGGGCGAAAGCCATGGAGGACGCGAGAAACACGAGGGCACCGGCTGCGATTCCAGCCACCTTGCGAGCGATGTTCGCACGAGCCATTTTCCACTCTCCCTAGAAAATTCGAGGAAATTACAGTAGGATTGTAATCAGCGCCGTGGGGCCGCGTCAAGCACTGCTGAGAGCGTCGAGTTGGCTTTTGGCGTCGATGAGGTCCTGAGCTCTGCAAGGTCGCCTGGCTCGACCGTCCTCCGTTGGCCCATCCAACGAGGCCCCGGAACCGAGATTCCGGGGCACTTTTGAGGGCGGTGGCCCGAGAAACCCGCGTATCCAAAGGATGTCGCGTGCTTCATGGGGCTAGACACAGGCGACCTGCAAAGGTTCCGAGGTTCTCCGAAAAGGTCAGCATTCCGACGATTTTCGCGTGAATGCCCAACCTACGACGGAGCCTCGGAAAGGTCTTACTTCTTGTTTTCCTTCTCGAGCTGTTCGCGCGCTTCCTGCTGCTGCTTCATCAGCTCCATCTGCTTCTGCATCTCGGCCGTTTGCTTGTTGAAGTCGATGATCTGGTCGATCTC
>JAUHZF010000141.1 GCA_030426145.1 Polyangia bacterium | reverse complement strand
TACGACTTCGACGCGAACCTGCTGGAGACGGTGCGCCTCTCTGGGCTCGAGACGACCACGGCCTACGGTCTTCGCGGCTACCTTCACGCCGACGAGACGGGGCTCTGGGCCGGGCTCGACCGAGGTCGGGACCGCTTTGGGGCCGAGGTCGGCCCGGCGCAGGTGCTGGTGCTCGACAAGTCGGGGGCCGAGCTCAAGACGCCAAACATGGAGACACCGGTTGGGATCCACGCCTGGGAGGGCAAGCTCTATCTCGTAGGCGAGAACGGAGGGCGACCCGTCGTCTCTCCGCTCGACGGCAGTGGCGATCTGGACGCTCCGAAGGTGTGGGACGCCTCGCTCGAGTTCGTGGACAGCCTCGGCTCGAAGATCGAGGTGCTCGACGACCGATCGCTCCCGAGCCGCCGCGTCGACTGGAGCAATCCACGCACGGCCGTCGGTACATTCCCTTTCCTCTCCGAGCATCGTCTCGACCCCTACGCCACCGGCACCACCGCCTGGCTCATCGCCGGACCTACTTTCCCCTTTGGGGGCGACACGCGAACGGCGGTGGCCTATGTGCCGACCGGCATCGCCTACGAGGACTGAGCCATGCGTATTCGGTTCGCTACGCTCGGCGCCGCTGCGTTGCTCTGGGCTGCGCCAGTTTGGGCGCAACCCGAAGACGAAGCTCCGCCGACCGAAGAGCCGGAGCCAAACCCCGACGACGACCAGCCCGAACCCGTGGCGGAGCCCAAGCCCGAACCGCCTCCCGAGCCCATCGCCGAGGTGAGTGGTGAGGCCGGCGCAGACGCGGACATGGGCAAGATGGCCCCCTTGCCCAAGGAGCCGGGGCCGTCCGGTGAGGAACCGCGGCTCGCGGCCAATCGGGCGATCGGTGACGACCCCGATGCCAAGGGCGACGCGTTCACGGGAACTCCGGACTGGGTGAAGCTCGGCGGCTACCTCAACGCAGGCTTCGGCTTCACCTACGTGCCCCAAGCGCTGCCGCGGGACGAGATCACCTACGGCTTCTTCGGTCGTGCGGGTCTGGTCGTGGAGGCGCGCCCCTACGAGATGTGGCGGGGCAAGCTCAACATCATCTTCGACGCCGAAGCCCTCGAAGCCCTCACCAACGCTCGACTCATCGACTCCGATTCGGACGGCTCGCTCGACAACATCCTCATCACCAAGCGCCAGATCCCGGGCCACATCATCCAGGACGCCTGGGTCGCCTTCGAGCCGACGGATTGGTTCTATCTGCGCGCTGGAGGGATGCGCATTCCCTTCAGCCTTCAGCAGCAGAGCTCGAACACCAGCACGCTGTTTCCCAATCGATCACGGCCCAACGAGCAGTTCCTCAGCGGTGCGGACTTCGGTGCGCAGGCCGGCGTCGAGGCGTTCGACGGGATCCTTCTCGCGTCCGTGGGCGCCTTTGCCGGCAGCAGCCTCGGTTTGAACGTGGGCGAAGGCGCGGGGCCCATCAACGTGACGGGTCGTGGCGTGGTCTTCTCTGGGCGCGTCGACGTGAATCCCTTCGGCGACTTTCCCTTCGGCGAGGGGGGGCCCTACCAGCGCGACTTTCGCCTCGGGGTCGGCTTCGGTGCCCTCGTCCGGCCCCTCACCCTCTTCGACGTGAACACCGGTACGGAGCCGAGGTCGGTGCTCGACGTGCGCATGGCGGCCTCCCTGCGCATGTCGGTCCAGGGCCTCTACCTGTCGGTCGAGTACTTCCGGCGCCAGCAGTCCGACAGCATCTCCTTCCGGGACGAGGTGGCGGACGGCGCCTACGCCCAGGCTGGCTTCTACTTCCCGGTGGCGGGTCCAGTGGGGCTCGAGCCCATCGCCCGCGTGGGCTTCGTGAACGAAGACCAGACCTTCGACCCCCGCCTGACGGGTTATCTGTCGGGCGGTATCAACCTCTACCCCACCACCGACGTCGGCAAGGGTGACGGCGTACGCTTCACCCTGCAGTACCTCGGTCAGCGCCGCTTCACCGAGGTCGAAGAGGCCCACGGGGTCCGGGCCGCGATCCGCTTCAAGTTCTGATGTCTCGGCGTCTCGCTGCCAGCTTGCTGCTGGTCCTCTTCGGCTGTGACAAACCTCAAGGAGGGGAGCGTCGCGTGCCGACCGCGCGCACGGTCGAGCCGCGCGTGGCGGCGGTGAACCCGAAGTGTCGCGCCATGTGCAAGATCAGCGGGCGCTGCACTTGGGACGAGAAGGTGAAGCGTTGCCTCGCGACGAAGGCCGAAGACTGCCGGGCGAGCGACACCTGTCGGAGCAGCGGCTTGTGCACGCTCGACAAGGAGAAGTGCCTTGGCGCCTCGGCCGAAGATTGCGCCGCGTCGGAGCAGTGCAAGTCCGCCGGGGCTTGCTCCTTCACCGGCGACCCCTACAAACCCTGTCGCCCCCGCACCGACGCCGACTGCGGCCAGAGCACGGGCTGCAAGCGCAAAGGCCATTGCCACCCCGCCCAAGACCGCTGCGTGGTCCAGACCGACGACGACTGCCGGGCATCCGAGGTCTGCCGACGGGACGGAGCCTGCGTGGTGGCGACGTTTCACAAGCACGGCGACGAGGACAAACCCCACCAAGCGCCGAGCGCGGCCCCTAGCCAAGGCGTGCCGCGCTGCGAGGCCGGTGCCGACGCCGACTGCGCCCAGAGTCAGGCCTGCAAGCAGGGCGGTCGCTGCAAAGCCGTCGACGGTTACTGTCGCTAGCGACAGAGCGGAGCGCGGGGCTCTTTGCGGCAGATCTCACCGCGCAGCTGCTGAGCCTTTTTCGGGGCACGTTTTTGAAGCACCTCACACGCCGAGGCGTCTCCCTCGCGGCAGCCACGTTCGGCCCAGACCTCACTCTGCTGGGCGCCGAGCGCGGCCGCGTCCCCGCAGGTACGCGGCCAGTCGGCGCAGGCCTTGGCGTAGGCGTGTAGCGCTCGCGCGGGGTCTGGGGGCCCACCCACACCGTCCCGCAACATCTCGCCGTGTCGCGCGCAGACCCTCGCCACGTAGCCGGTGCCGCGGGTGCCTTTGCCGAGCTCATCGTGGCATAGCCCGCCCCACAGCTCGCGGGCACGAACCGGGTTCTTGGGCAGGTCGGGGTGGTCGTGGTCGTAGAATTCGGCCAGGTCGTGACAGCTCGTGCCGTAGTCGACCGCACAGAGCCGCTCGAGGAGCTCGGCCGTTCGCTTGGGTTCGGGTTTCATGAGCGCCGGATTGTCGTAGGCGTCGGCCAGCTCCCGGCAGGTGAGCAGGGACCCCGCGTCACACGACCGGCGCCATATCGCGAGCCCCGCGAGCACGTCGCGGTCGACGCCGCGGCCTTCGATGAGCCGACGGCCGGCCACCATGCAGCTGTACCCTTCTCCGAGGTCACAGGCGCGCCGGTAGAGGGCGAGGGCCTGGCTGGCGTCGGGGGTACCCAGGCTGCCGACCTCGAGCTCGGAGGCGAGACCGGAGCAGGCCATGGCGAGCCCACCGTCACAGGCTTGCTGGTAACGCGCGTGCGCCTTCTCCTGGTTTCGCGCCGTGCATTGGGCGTTTGCGGTATCGACGGGGCATTGTCCGTACACGAAGCCGGCGGAGCGACATCCCTTCAAGGAGCCGGCTTCACAGGCTCGCTCCATGATCGCCAGCACGTCGAGAATCTCGGCTTCTTGGGGGCGTGTCGTGGCGTGCTTCAGCACCAGCGCTTGGTAGGCGATGACGCCGAGGTTGAAGCAGCTCTCCGCGTGACCACGGTCGCATTGGCGACGGCAGTCGGCCTCGTCGCCCGGGAGGCAGAGCTGAGGGAGGTCCTCGCTCTCAGGCACACACGCGAGTCCACTGCTTCGAAAGCCTTCGGGACAGCTGTTCTCGGTGGCCTCGAGGCCGCGCTCCTTCTCGTCCGCCACGGCGACCGTGCCCTCGGTGAAGGGCACCAGCTCGAGGCGTATCGCGGACTGGCACTCGTCGGGCGGTGCTTCGGCTTCGGGATCCGACGTACGGCAGGCGGCGAGGTCGCCGTCGCGCACGTCGCTGCTGCGCTCGCTTCGACTTTCGCCCGAGGTGCCCACCCCGAACATCTGGGCGACCGCGCGTATCTCCCCGACCGTGCCACGCGCCATCGCGAAGGCGCCTACGGTGGCGCCCCGCACGAAGTGCGTCGCACCGTCGCACCGCCCCTGCAGGGCACGCTTGGGAAGCTCCGCGATGGTCGTCGCCTTCTTCCCTACCCGCACCAGCGCGAGGTCGAGCGAGGCATGGCTCGCGAGCCGCGCCCCGAGCTGAGCGCCGCTGAAGGGGAGGTTGGCTTCGATCTCGTCGCGGCCCTTCAGCTGCACGACGTCCTCCTTGCGCGAGACGCCGGCGAAGCGATAGCCACCGTCGACCCGGCAATCCGGGAGGAGCTCGAGGCGTCGACAGTCGTATTGGACCACGGCGATGCCGCGACGCATGGCGAGCTCCAGATCGAGGCGTCGCTTGGTGTCCCAGTCGACGACGAGCGGTTCGCCGTAGCCGTCGACCTCGTGGCATTGGGTGCGTACGCCATCGAGGCCCAGCGCCTCTTCCGCCGAGGTTTCGGCAGGCCTCACCGTTTCGGCGGGCAAACCACCGCTGCAGCCCAGCGAGATGGTGCAGGCGAGCGCCAAGACGAGGCGTTTCATCAGTAGCCGTCGAAAACGGGGTCGCCCTTGGGTTTGGGCGGCGCAGGGGGCGGAGCTGGCTTGGGCGGCGCCGGCTTCTTCTTGGGTACGGGCCGCGCCACGACGACCGGTCGAGGCTGATGCACCGGGGGGGCCTTGGGCTCGGCCGAGGGGGCCGGTTCGGCGTCCGGGGGCGGGTCGTCGGGCTCGTCGACGTCGACGGAGGCGACGGGCTCTGGCGGCGTGGGCGTTGGCTCCTCCTCGACGGCGTCGGGCGGGCTCACGGCGGCCGCGGCCGAAGGGTCTTGGCTGGGAATGGCGGTGGGGGCGCTCGCCGTTGCGCGCCAGATGGCCAAGCCGATGCCGAGGCCGGCCAACGCTCCGAGTCCGAGCAGCACGCCGCGGCGGGCGCGGTTTTGCCGCCTGACCACCGAGGTCGTGGTGTTCATGGCCGTGTCGCCGTCCCACTGCTTCTGACGACCGGAGCCAGGCCGCATCACGGTGATCGCTTCGTGTGGGTTGGCCGCCTCGCCCTGACTGCCCGACGCGCGCGTCACGCCCACGTTGCGGCCGCCCGTGCGGCTTCCGTCGGCGAGGGTGACCGGGGATGCGCCGCCCATCGAGAATCGCACCGACGCGTTGATGGCACCGATGGTCTGGTCCGCCGCGATCTGCCCCTGTCGTCCCGCGAAGGCGTAGAGCGCCGAAGCCACGGCGCCGACGTGCTCGAAGCGGTCCTCGGGGTCTTTGGACAGGCATCGCGCGATGACGGCCTTGAGGCCGGGGAGGACCGTAATGTCCTCGGGGTAGGCAGGCTCCTGGTTCAGCACGCGCTGGCAGATCTCCGGCATGGTGCTGCCATCGAAGGCGAGGCGTCCCGTGAGCAGCTCGAAGAGCACCGCGCCAAGCGACCAGATGTCACTTCGGTGATCGACGCTCTTGGCCGAGATCCACTGCTCGGGCGCCATGTGGGTGGGAGAGCCCATGGTGGCGTTGGTGCCGGTGAGGGACTGTGCGCCCTCGCGCTCGTTGGCTTTGCTGATCCCGAAGTCGAGGATCTTGATGCAGGGCGAGCCGTCACGCCGGTGGGTGAGGAAGAGGTTCGCCGGCTTGATGTCGCGGTGCACGATGCCCGCCGCGTGGGCCTCGGCGAGCGCGGCACAGGTCTGGATGACCAGGTCGACGGCGAGGGTCTGCTCCATGAACCCTTCCCGCTCGAGCACCGCGTCGAGGTCTTCGCCCTCGAGCAGCTCCATCACGATGTAGGGGATGCCGGTGGCAGTCGTGCCCACGTCCATCACGCGCACGACGTGCTCGCTGTTGACCTTCGAGGCCACCTTGGCCTCGCGTCGGAAGCGACTCACGAACTCGTCGCGATGCCGGGGGTCACCCACGAGCAGGAACTTGAGCGCGACCGCTTGCTCGAGGTCCACGTGGTGGGCGGCGGCGACGATCCCCATGCCCCCGGCCCCCAAGATGCGGTCGATCCGGTATTTCCCACCGATCGTGTCGCCCATGTGAATCTGGGCGGCCGCGAGCGCTTGCTCGTCCGGCGTCAGATCGGGGGACTCGGGCATCGGACCCTCATGTTACACCGACCGTGTCATCGGGCGAGTCCCGCGGTATCGTGGCCGTCGTGAATCTGCGCTTCGGTTTCACCTGCATGAACCCAGGTTCTCCTACCCGCCTGTCGACGGTTGCGTGGCTCATGGCGGGAACGCTGCTCGCCGCCCCCGCCGGCGCCGAACCGACAAAAGAAGCGAGAGAAGCCTCCAAGGCGTCGTTTGTGGAGGCCCGCAAGCTCTGGGACGGGGGCAACTACCTCGAGGCATGCGCCAAGTTCGAAGAGAGCTACCAGCACGCGCCATCGGTCGGCAACCTGCTCAACCTCGGCCGCTGCGCGGAACGACGGGGCAAGCTTGCGACGGCCAAGCGCTACTTCGAGCGGTCGGCGGAGATGGCCGAGGCCGATGGTGAGGCAGAGCGTGCCAAGGCCGCCCGGGGGCTCATCGCGGGCCTCGAACCACGCTTGTCGAAGGTCGAAGTGACGGTCGACCCGCAGCCCGAGGGGCTCGAGGTCACGCTCGATGGTCAGCCCATCCAGCTGGGGGGCGGGCCGGTAGAGGTCGATCCTGGCGAGCATCGCATCGCGGCCTACGCGCCGGGCTACGAGCGCGACGAGGAGCGGGTGGAGATCCAGAGCGAAGGCGAGCTCCGTTCGGTCGCGCTCAACCTCACCAAGCTCCCCGGACCCGACGTGACCACAGGGGAGGAGCGCGGTCCCGGGTTGCTCATCGGGGGCATCGCGACCGCAGGCGTGGGCGCCGTGGGCCTCGTGATCGGCAGCGTCTTCGGGACCATGGCGCTCGGCAAGCAGTCCGACTTGGAAGAAACCTGCACGATTCCATCCCAGTGCCCACGGATGCGGGACGACGGCACGTCCTTCGACGCCGAACAGATCAAGAGCGACGCCCGTCAGGACGCCACGATCTCCACCGCGAGCTTCGCCGTGGGCGGCGCCCTCGTCGGGGTGGGGCTCACGTTGATCCTGGTCGACGTGCTCACGGACGACGACAGCCCGCCCAGCGACGACGTGGCGTTCATCCCCTACCTCGGCCTCGAGGGCGCCGGAGCGGGCCTACACCTCCGCTTCTGAGGGACACTTCGTCCCTCCCTCGCCCCGTGGCGGGGCTGTGCTAAGTCGACGCTCCGCCATGGCCAAGGAGCTCGACCACATCCTCATCAAGGGCGCCCGAGAGCACAACTTGCGGGGGGTCGACGTCAAGATCCCCAAGAAGAAGCTCGTCGTGCTCACCGGCGTCTCCGGCTCCGGCAAGTCGTCCCTGGCGTTCGACACCCTCTACGCCGAGGGGCAACGTCGTTACGTGGAGTCGCTGTCGGCCTATGCCCGGCAGTTCCTCGATCGTCTCGACAAGCCCAGGTACGACACCATTCGCGGGCTCTCGCCGACCATCAGCATCGAGCAGAAGACCGCGAGCAACAACCCGCGCTCCACGGTGGGGACCATCACCGAGATCGCGGACTACCTGCGCGTGCTCTACGCACGCGTCGGCATCCAGCACTGTCCACGGTGCGGCAAACCCGTGTCGGGCCAGACGGCCCAACAGATCGCCCACGAGCTGCTGGAGCGCAAAGGCGAGCGGGTCGTGCTTCTCGCGCCCCTCCTCGTCAATCGGAAGGGCGAGCATCGCGAGCTGCTCGAGTCGGCGCGCCAGACCGGCTACGTCCGCCTGCGGGTCGACGGTGAGATCGTGCGCACCGAGGGTCTCGAGTCGCTCGACAAGCGCAAGAAGCACCACGTCGAGGCGGTCATCGACCGGGTCGAGCTCATCGAGGCTGAGCTCTCGCGGATCACCGAGAGCGTGGAGTCTGCGCTCGACGTGGGCGAAGGCAGCCTCATCGCAGCCTTCGATGACGGCGACCAGATCTTCAGCGAGGAGATGGCTTGCACCAAGTGCAAGCTCTCGTTCCCCCAGCTCTCGCCGCAGGGGTTCTCCTTCAACTCGCCGCAGGGCATGTGCAACGCCTGCAACGGCCTCGGTACCCGCATGAGCATCGACCCCGATCTCGTGGTGCCCGACGCGTCACTCTCCATCGACCAGGGCGCGCTCGCGCCGTGGGGCGAGAGCGTCTCGACGAAGGTCGGCTGGGAGCACGGGTTCAGGGGTCAGATCATGAAACACCTGAAGGTGCCCTTCGACCGGCCGTGGAAGAGGCTGCCCAAGAAGAAGCGCGATCAGGTCCTGCAGGGCACCGGGGACCGCACCTTCAACGTCGAGTGGAAGAGCAAGAGCGGCACCGGCCAGTTCGAGGTGAAGTGGGAGGGGCTCATCCCGCGCTTGATGCGTCGCTTCCGCGACACGTCGAGTGAGCGGGCCAAGAAGTGGTACAGCCAGTTCATGGGCGACGCGAGCTGCACCGACTGCGGTGGTCAGCGGCTGCGTCCCGAGAGCGCTTCGGTGAAGGTGGGCGGCAAGACGATCGTCGAGGTCTCGGCTCTCACCGTGGTCGACGCCAAGGCCTTCTTCACCGAGCTGAAGCTCGAAGGTGCGGCCGGGGCCATCGCGGCCGAGGTGCTCAAGGAGATCCGGAGCCGCCTGGACTTCCTCGTCGCGGTTGGACTCGGCTACCTCTCCCTCGACCGCGCGGGTCGAACGCTCTCCGGCGGCGAGTCGCAGCGGATCCGGCTCGCGAGCCAGGTCGGAAGTGATCTCACCGGCGTCATCTACATCCTCGACGAGCCGTCCATCGGGCTTCACCAGCGCGACAACCGGCGGCTTCTCGCCACCCTCGAGCGCATGCGCGACATCGGCAACACGGTGGTGGTCGTGGAGCACGACGAAGAGACCATCGCGGCCGCCGACCACGTCATCGACTTCGGTCCCGGGGCCGGGATCCGAGGCGGACGCATCGTCTTCACCGGGACCCCGGGAAAGCTCAAGCGGTCGCGCAAGTCGCTCACCGGAGCCTACGTGTCCGGCCGCATGCAGATCGAGCGTCCGGCCGAACGGCGGACCCCGAAGGGAGAGCTCTGGGTTCGCGGGGCGCGGGAGAACAACCTCCGCGACGTCGACGTGCGCATTCCGCTGGGGGTCTTCGTCGCCGTCACGGGGGTGAGCGGGGCCGGCAAGTCGTCGCTGGTCAACGACATCCTGTTCCCGGTGCTGCAGCGCGAGCTGCACGATGGGCAGCGACGTCCGGGCCGACACGACCGCATCGAGGGGATCGAGCAGCTCGACAAGGTCATCGCCATCGATCAGAAGCCCATCGGCCGCACGCCCCGCAGCAACCCGGCCACCTACGTGAAGGTGTTCGACACCATCCGGCAGTTCTACGCGCAGCTCCCGGAGTCGCGCGCCAAGGGCTACAAGCCGGGGCGCTTCTCGTTCAACGTGAAGGGTGGACGTTGCGAGAGCTGTCAGGGCGACGGCACCCGCAAGATCGAGATGCACTTCTTGTCGGACGTGTACGTGCGTTGCGACGCCTGCCACGGCAAGCGCTTCAACGATGCGACCCTCGCCGTTCGCTACCGGGGCAAGAGCATCAGCGACGTGCTCGACATGACGGTGGCCGAGGCCCTGGAGCTCTTCTCGGCCCACCCTCAGATCGCGGGCCCTCTGCGTCTGCTGGAGCGGGTGGGCGTCGACTACATGCCCGTGGGCCAGCCGTCGCCTCAGTTGTCAGGGGGCGAGGCGCAACGCATCAAGCTCGCGCGCGAGCTGCGGCGCAAGGGCACGGGCCGCACCATCTACATCCTCGACGAGCCCACCACGGGGCTTCACTTCGACGACATCCGCAAGCTCCTCGAGGTGCTCCACGAGCTGGTCGAGGCAGGCAACACGGTGCTGGTCATCGAGCACAACCTCGATGTCATCAAGACCGCCGACCATCTCATCGATCTCGGCCCCGAGGGAGGACCAGACGGTGGTCAGCTGCTCGCCGAAGGCACGCCCGAGCAGGTGGCCAAGGTCCGCGCCTCGCATACCGGCCAGTTCCTCCGAGACCTGCTCTAGGTCCAGCGGCTAGGTAGGGCTCTCCACGAGGGCGAGGAGCGCGGCGCGACTGAGGGGCTTCTCGAGCACGCGGGAAGGGTGGTCTTGGATGAACGTCTTTGCTTCGCCCGAGAAGACGCCTCCGGTCATGAAGGTCATCCTGGAGGCGGCTTCGGACTCCTGCTCCGCGAGCTTTCGGTGGACCTCGATGCCCGACATCCCCGGCATCGTGATGTCGCAGAGGATGATGTCCCACGCCGACGGTGAAGCGACCATCTTGCCGAGCCCCTCCTCGGGCTCCGCGACGCAGGTCACATCGTGGTCGTACAGCAGGCGGCGCACGGACCGCAGGACGAGCTCATCGTCGTCGACCACCAACCATCGCCGTCGCGGCGGTGGTTCCTTGGGCACGAGGGAAGGGGACGCGGCATCGGGCTCGGGGGTTGCGAGCGGTAGATCGACGAACACGGTAGTTCCGCGTCCGACCTCGCTCTCGAGCCTCAGCTCGCCCCCCATCGACTCGACGATGCCCCTCGACACCGGCAGACCCAACCCCGTTCCTTCCCCGACGGGCTTGGTGGTGAAGAAGGGGTCGAAGACACGCTCGAGCACGTCCGGCGGGATGCCGGGTCCGTCGTCGCGGACGTAGGCCACGACCCTGTCGCCTTCGCGCTTCACGCCCACGTCGATGGTGCCGTCTCGGTCCTGCAGCGCGTGGGCGGCATTGACGAGCAGGTTGACGAACACCTGGCTGAGCCGGACCGCGTCCGCCTCGACGGAGCCGACATCCGCCAAGGCCTCGCGTACTCGTGCGCGTTGCTTCAGCTCGGGTTTGGCGAACTTGAGCGACCGCTCGAGCACACTTGCCAGCGACACGGTCGCGAGCTCTTGTTCCGCGTCGACCCGCGTGAAGGCCTTCAGCTCACGAACGATGCGCTGGATGCGTTCCGCGCCCTCGAGGGTCTCGTTCACGGCTTCGTGCCAGTCATCGTCAGGGGTCTCTCCACGCTCCAGGCTTCCGCGGATGAAGTCGCAGTTCGCGACGACGTAGGCGAGAGGGTTGTTGATCTCGTGCGCGACGCCGGCGGCGAGCTGGCCCATGGATGCCATCCGGTCAGCACGTAGCAGGGCCATCTCTTGCTCCGTGCGTCGGCGATGGGTCTCGCTCGACTTCAGCTCGTTCAGGGCTGCGCCTCGCGTCCATTCGAATGCGAAGGAGATGGCGAAGACGACGATGGCGAAGGCCAAGGGGCTGGCGGCGTGGCTCGCGGTGTCCCCGAGAACGATGGTGGCTACGCTGAGGGCGGCGAGCTCGATGGCGAGCCATAGGGCACCCCGTGGGGCGCCCCCGAACATGATGGCGAAGAGGCTGGCCAGGCCGAGCACCATCGCCTCGGGGGAGACGAGGGTGCCGCGCTGGAACACCACGATGAGGGGACAGGTGACCCAGAGCGCCGCGACCATGTTGCCGAACATGCTCAGCGACCGCGTCGTGCGCAGCACCATGAGGGTGACGCTGAGGGCTGCCGCCATGCCGAGCATGACGAACCCCGCCCGGCTGTCGATCGCGAGCGTGACCACCCCTAGGGTGGCCACCATGACGCTGACGGTGACGACGAGGAGAACCGCCAGTCGCGTGCGCCGGATGCGGTCCCCATCGTTGGGGTCATGGGGCTCGATGATCCGGTCGGCGAAGCGGATCCACGCCACGCTTGATTCGGCCCGTCGGGAAGGCGTCCCGCGCGTAACTGCGCTGTTGCCGGAGGATTCGAAAGCCATGTCTTCAAAGCTGACTCCCCCGTCTGAATGGTAACGCTCTAGAGCGTTGGATGCACCCATGGTGCAAGCGGTGGTCGCGAGTCGTCTCATCGTGAGTCAGGTGCACCGACGGGCGCCATCTGGGTCTGCGTATCTGGAACGGTCGAACGGGGAAGAACTTCAGGGAGCCCCCGGTGGTTCGTTCGTGCCGACCGTGGCAGATTGACGGGATGGATTGGGACCTCAGCGACTTCTTCCCCAGCCTCACCGACCGCTCCTTTCGAGCCGCCTTCGAGCAGCTACAGGCCGACGCGAAGTCCTTGCTCGAGGACATGCAAGGGTGGCCAGAGCTCACGGCCGAGGCACCCGGGGCCTGGGTCGAGGGGTTGAAGCGCTACGAGGCCCTCAGCGCCCAGCGCAGCCATCTCAGCAGCTTCGTGAGCTGCCACCGGGCGGCGGATGGGACCGACCCCGTGGCGCGCCGAGCCGACGCCGATCGCGCCAAGGTCGGCGCGACCTTCAGTAAGCTCCGTACGGAGCTCGTGCGCGGGATCGGTCTTGCTGGACGTGGAGGGCATGGGCGAGCTCACCTACCGCGTCGAGCGGCTCGCACGTGAGGCGAGCCGCACCATGGATGTCGCGCGTGAGGGCCTGGCGGCCGATCTCGCGGTCGATGGGCTTCACGCTTGGGGCCGACTCTACGACTCGGTGGCGAGCGGCCTCGATTTCGAGATGGTCTGGCCCGATGGCGAGAAGCGCGAGCGTGTACCGATGGCGCAGCGTCGAGCGCTCCTGCGCCACGCGGATCGACGGGTCCGGGAGGCGGCCTTCGCGGGTGGCAACGAGGCATGGAAATCCGTGCGCGACGTGCTCGCCTCGGCCCTCAACGCGATCTCGGGCACGCGGCTCACGCTCTACCAGCATCGGGGTGTGGGTCACTTCCTCGACGTGGCGCTCGACGATGGTGCGATCTCGGCGGCATCCCTGGAGGCCATGTTCGCGGCGATCGAAGGCGAGGCAGAGCTGCCGCGAAGCTTCCTTCGCCGCAAAGCCTCGCTTCTCGGTCGAGAATCCATCGCCTGGTACGACCTCGAGGGACCCCTGCTGCGCGATGGCGGTCCGCCCATGGTCTGTGGCGAGATCGAAGCCGCGTCGCCGAGCTGGGAGACGGCGGTGGAGATGGTTCGCGGCGCGTTCGGCGCCGCCTATCCGGCGCTTCAATCCTTCTTCGACCGCGCCATCGAGCGGCGATGGGTGGACCACACCCCGCGACCGGGCAAGCAGCCCGGCGCCTGGTGCACGAGCTCGCCGGTGATCCAGCAGTCGCGTGTCTTCATGACCTACGCCGCTTCCATGTCCGACGTCTCCACCTTGGCCCACGAGATCGGCCACGGCTTTCACGCGCACACCATGCGGCACGTGCGTCCCCTGCTTCGGGGCTACCCGATGACGCTCGCCGAGTCGGCCTCGACCTTCGCGGAGCTGATCCTCAACGAGAGCTTGCTCCGGGACGAACGCCTCGGGGACGGACAGCGCGCTGCGCTCCTCGGGGCTGCGCTCGGAGACGCTTCGATCTTCCTCCTCGACATCACCACCCGGTTTCGTTTCGAGCGCGCGCTCTACGAGCGACGGGCGAGCGGCGAGCTATCGGCCGATGAGCTCGACGCCCTCATGGTTCAGACCCAACGCGAGGTGTTCGGTGATGCGCTCGACCCGGAGGGCGTCGACCCGCTCTTCTGGGCGAGCAAGCTGCACTTCTTCATCACGTCGGTCAGCTTCTACAACTTCCCCTACGCCTTCGGTTATCTGCTCAGCCGAGGCATGCGGGCGATGCATGCCCGTGAGGGTGAGGCCTTCCTTCCGCGCTACGAGCGCTTCTTACAGCGCAGCGGCAGTGACTGGGCCCACCGGGTGGCCAAACAGACCTTGGGGGTCGATCTCGAGCAACCCGACTTCTGGCGCGACGCCATCCGAAGCCTCGCGGGTCCCCTGGAGCAGCTCGAAGCGCTCATCGCGCCGGCGGCCTAGCGGGAAGCAGAGACTTCGGCTCGATAGGCCCTCGATGGCACGATGTAGGTGCAGACCTGACGCGTGCCACCGTAACGAAGTGTGCACGGCAGGGTGTGGCACAGCTGTCACGGTTGGTTCTCACCCCGGTTCACCCGCCCCTATGGCTTTGCAGGTTTACGGCGATGGCACGGGCACTGCATCATGGGCGGGCGGATGACGACCATGATGAAGACGGTGGGGTTGGGCGCGGCGTTGCTTGCGGGCGCGTCGTTGGTGGTGGCGGGCTGCAGCAAGGAGCCGATCGCGCCGCGGGACGTCCCGGCAGACAAGCTGGGGAAGTCGGCGGCTCCCATCAGCGGCGGCACGCTGCTGGTCCTGGGAGACACCGCCATCGCCGCCGACCCGGACACCGACGAGGTCTACATCGCGGGCCTCACCCAGAACCCGGGGTTGCGCCATCGTATCGCCTTCGAGGTCGGGGATGAGCCAGGCCGCATCATCGAAGGCGCGAACGGGACCGCCATCGTGGCGCTCCGTCATGGCGGGCGCGTGGCCGTCATCGACGTGCACGCCGGTGAGATCTTGCGAGAGACCAACGTCTGCCCCGAGCCCCGTGGCATGGTGCGCGACGCACAGGGCGTGCACGTCGCCTGTGCTGGTGGCGAGCTGGTGAGCCTGACGACGGACGCCGCTTCGGTGACGCGCACCTTGCAGCTTCGCCGCGACCTGCGCGACGTGGTCTCCCTCGGCGGAGGTCGCCTCGCCGTCTCCGAATTCCGAGCCGCCAACGTGCTCGTCCTCGAGACGGACGGGACCATCCTGCACGAGGCCCACGCCCACGACACCTCCGACGCGGAGGCCTTCGTCGGCTACCGCATGCGTGAGGTTGCGCCGGGACAGGTCGTGATGGTGCACCAGCTGGGCGTGACCCGTTCGATCCCCATCGATGCCCCGCCGGCGCCTCCCGAGAACCCGTCGCCGCCCAGCCCCTACGGCGGGGGGAGCACCGATTCCGGGGTGCCCGAGGGTGAGTTCTGTAGCGAGGGCGGCATCGTCACCTCCGGGGCCACGGTCTTCGACCTCTCGGAGTGGACCCTCGATCAGACCCCTCAACCGGGTCCCCTCGTCCCCACGGCGGGCAAAATCGGGCCGCTCGTGTTGCCGGTCGACATCGCCGCCGACGCGGACGGCAACTTCGCGGCCATCGGGGCTGGCAACGACCTCGTCTTCTTCGGAAACACCCACGGCCTCGACGGTGACCGTTCGCAGTTCGGATGCAGCTTCGAGGCGACGAGGGTCAACGGCATGCCGGTCGCGGTCGAAACGGTCGGCCTCGGGGTGATGGTGGTGCAGACGCGTACCCCCGCCGGCGTCGTCATGATCGACATCAGTGGCGCCAAGCTTGCCGAGGTGGCTCTCCCTGGCCCGAGCCGTCGTGACCTCGGTCACTCGGTGTTCCACAAGTCCGCGTCGACCGGCTCGCCCATCGCCTGCGCATCGTGCCATCCCGAGGGCCGCGAGGACGGTCGCACCTGGGCTTTCGACGACATCGGTCTTCGCCGGACGCAGACGGTGGCCGGAGGCGTGCTCGACACCCAGCCCCTGCACTGGGACGGGGAGTTCGATTCGCTGAAGGGCCTGATGACCGAGGTCTTCGTCGACCGCATGGGCGGCGTCGAGCCCGGTGAGCCGCAACTCGAGGCCCTCGGTGGCTGGCTCAACCAGCTGCCCCACCTCGAGCGCTCGCGCGTCGTCGACGAGGCCGCCGTCGCACGCGGCGAGGCCCTCTACTGGGATGAGAAGGTCGCCTGTGGTGAGTGCCACGATGGCAGCAAGCTCACCAACAGCCTCACCGTCGACGTCGGCACGGGCAACGCGCTTCAGGTGCCGTCGCTCGTGGGCATCATGGACCGCGCTCCCTTCATGCACGACGGCTGTGCACCCGACATGAAGAGCCGCTTCACCGACACGAGCTGTGGCGGTGGTGACCGGCACGGCGTGACGTCGCACCTCAGCGACAGTCAGATCAATGACCTCGTGGCCTACCTAGAAAGCCTCTAGATTCGTCGAGAAGGCAGCGACCCTGCGACGGCGCGAGCGAGTCTCGCGCCGTCGTCGTTTTGTCGGTACCAACGTGGCGATGCTGGTCTTCACCGACGAACGCATGGCCGACCACGACCCGGGCGACCACCACCCCGATCGCCCCGCCCGCCTCGCCGCAGCCCTCGAGGGGTTCGAGGGTCGGGATGTGGTGCGTTGCAAACCGTCGCCGGCCTCGCGCGAGGCCATCCTTCGGGTGCACGACGCCGCGCACCTCGACCTCATCGAGCGGTCTCGCGGGCAGCGGGGAAAGTTCGACGCCGACACCACGGTGTCGGAGGGGAGCGTGCCTGCGGCCTATCTCGCGGCCGGAGCTGCGCTCGATGCGACGAGGGCGGTGCTGGCGGGCGAGGATGAGGTCGCGTGGGCGGTGGTGCGACCACCGGGGCACCACGCCGAGCCGATGGTGCCGATGGGCTTCTGCCTGTTCAACAACGTCGCGATTGCGGCGGCGGACGCAGCCGCCGCGGGGCATCGGGTTGCGGTCGTCGATTTCGACGTACACCACGGCAACGGCACCCAGCATGCGTTCGATGGTCGCGACGACATCCTCTTCGCGAGCCTCCATCAATACCCCTTCTACCCCGGCACAGGATCTCCCGATGAGTGTGGCGAGGACAGGGGTCGCGGGCATACCGTCAACTTCGCCATGCCCTCGGGGTGCGACGACACCGACTACGTCGGCGCCTTCGATGAGGTCCTGCTGCCCATTCTGCGCCGCTTCGAGCCCGAGGTCGTGCTGGTGAGCGCGGGCTTCGATGCGCACCGGGAAGACCTGCTCGGAGGCATGGATCTCACCGAGGCGGGCTACGCGGTCATGGTCGAGCGGCTGCGAGCGCTCGGCCGTCCATTGGTCCTGGCCCTCGAGGGCGGCTACGCCCTGCCGGCGCTCACCCGCAGCGTGGCCGCGTGCGTCGATGCCTTGGAGGAGGGTGAGCGTGGCGTCGACGCACCGGGGACGGCAGGGGGACGAGGGGCCGCGGGCGATACGCGGCGCATCCACGCCGCACGCTGGGGACTCTGACGCACGCGCTCTCGAGCACGCGGTCGATTTTGGGGGGAGGAATGACGACGTCCTCCGTAAGACCCCCTGCACCGCGACGAACAAGGAGTGACGACATGGGTTTCATGGACAAGGTGAAGCAGTTTTTTGGCATGGGTGGCGTGACCGTAAAGCTCGAGTGTGAGCAGCAGGCCAGCCGCCAGGGCGGGATGGTCAATGGGGTCGTGCACCTCACCTCCAAGAGTGACCTCCACATCCTCGAGCTCAACGTGGCCATGAAGGAAGCCTTCACCACCGGTCGCGGCGACGACGAGGAGACCGAGGAGTTCGAGCTCGGCAAGGTCGTGCTCGGCGGCAACTTCGACATCAAGGCTGGCGAAGCCAAGAGCATCCCCTTCCAGCTCCCCTACCAGATCCTCAAGAGCAACGCAGACGAGCTCAAGGAGAAGGGCGGCGCGCTCGGGGCCCTCGGGTCCATGGCCAAGTTCGCCAACAACGAGAAGAGCGAGTTCTTCGTCGAGGCCGACTGCGACGTGCAGGGCACGGCCTTCGACCCGGGCGACAAGCAGACCATTCACATGATGTGAGAACCCGGCCGCTTGCGCAGCCTCGGGGAGGAAAGTAGAACGGCGACGATGCGCGCCGTGGCTTTTCTCCCTCTTCGCATTTTGTGCTTGGCCCTCCTGCTGGCGCCCTTGACGGCGTGTGGCTCCAGCGGACCACCGCCATCGGCCGCGAGCCCCAAGCTCAACAAGGCGCTTCCCAAGTTCAAGCGTCCGACCATGGACGGGCGCCAGGTCGATACCGGCAAGGGCGGCAGCGTGACGGTGGTGAAGTTCTTCGCCAAGTACTGCAAGCCCTGCAAGAAGACCTTGCCCGAGGCGCAGGAACTATCGCAGCAGTACGGCGACGTCGCCTTCATCGGGGTCGCCGTCGACGAGTACCAGAAGGACGTGGCGGAGATGATCAAGACCTACAACTTGACCTTCCCCATCGTGCACGACCGGGGCAACGTGCTCGCCGGTCGCTTCCGGGTCACCCAACTGCCGGCGACCTTCGTGGCGGATGCCACCGGTCAGATCCGCTGGGTGAGCATCGAGTCGTCCAACGAAGGCGACCTCGAAGCCGCCATCGACTGGGTTCGGGCGGGCGCGCCGAGCCAGTAGCCAGGATCAGACCACCGGGCCGCCTCGCCCGGAGGCCGCTCTCGAGGTGGCTGAAATGATGGAAGAAAGAAGGGGCGAGAACGCTCAGTCGTCCGACTTGTTGAGCTTCTCGTAGGCCTCGAGCCACTTCTTCATGCGCCGCGCCTTCTTGCCGGAGATGCGGCTGTGCGCCTGCTTCGACTCGAGCTTGGCTTTCAGAACCTTGTGCTTGCGGGTGGGTCGGTGCGTCATGGGGCGCAGGAAGATGCCCCAGGGGCCTGGGTCATGGCAAGACAAACCCGTGAGACGCATGGTGCTCCTGCTGATGGGCCTCGCGGCCTGTGAGAGCCACGAGCCGGCCGGCCCGCCTAAGGTGGCGAAGAAGCCTCCGCCTCGTGCGACGGCAGAAACTGCGGCCCCGATGCAACAGGTCGAGCCGAAGGCGCCGCGTCCGACCGAGGCCACGCCACCCGCACCACCCAAGGGCATGCTGCTCGTGCCTGGCGGCACGTTCACCATGGGTGCCGACGAGGGGGGAGAGCCCGACGAACATCCGGCCCATCGGGTGACGGTGAAGTCCTTCTATCTGGACCGAACCGAGGTCACGAACGAGGCCTACGCCGCCTGCGTAGAGGCGAAGAAGTGTGGCGAGCACTACGAGAAGAGCGCCCAGCTCAACGGTTTCGGTAGCGATCGCGGGTTTCGCGGTCCGCGGCAGCCCGTGAGCGCCATCGGCTGGTACGACGCCGAGGCCTACTGTGCGTTTGTTGGTCATCGGCTCCCGACCGAAGCCGAGTGGGAACGTGCGGCGCGCGGTGACGACGGCCGCCGCTACCCCTGGGGCGACGAAGAGCCCACGCCTGCGCACGCGCGATATCGCAGCGGGCAGACTGCAGATGTCGGAAGCTTTCCCCAAGGCGCCGGGCCCTACGGCCATCTCGATCTGGCCGGGAACGTGTGGGAGTGGGTCGCCGATCCCTACGATCCCCTGGCCTACCGTCGCACGCGCGCCAGCGAGGGGCACGTGCCCACGTGCAGCGAGGCCGTAGCCGCCTACGTCGAGCTGAGAGCCGAAGGAAAGCAGGGCTTTACGGGCAGTAACCCCATCCCCACGGAGTGTGAGTACGTGCTCCGCGGGGGCGCGTTCAACTACTTCCCCGGAGGCTTGCGGAGCACCAACCGCGTGCACCACGAGCCTACTGCGCGGCTGGTGATGAGCGGCTTTCGCTGCGCAGCAGATGCGCCATAGCGGCTAGTCTTCAGTCTGATCCTTTTGTGTCACCCAGTTGTCACTTTTGGATCCGGGTGCTAAGTCTCGTGAATGCGCAACACCCACCGAACGAAGGCGAGCCACGTCCTCCTGGTCGTGGTGTCTGGCGTGATCTTGGGGCTGGGGGTGGCGATGGAGGTGGCCACGCCGGTCGTCTTCTGGACTGCATTCGGGGTCGCCCTGGCAGGAGCGCTCTGGCTCGATGGAGTCCGCCACGGCGCCCATCGCACCACGAGGTTGCTCACTTCGGAGGGCGAGCCGCGACGCAGCGTGGCCTGACCCGTCGTGGCACTCCGGTATGACGAGGCGCTAGCGGTCGAGCTCGCGTCCGCCCGGTCGCTGTCCCCGCCCACTGCGGGGCTCGCGCGCGGCCGAACGCGGGCCGCGGACGCGCTGGGATCGGCTCCGCATTGGGAGCATCACGACCGGACCCATCTGCAGCTCGAGCTCGACTACCCCGCCGGAGCCCAAGAGTACTGCTGGGAGGCGTACTTCTTCATGCCGCAGTCGTTCCGGCTCGGGCCCGCCTACTACGACGAACAGCGCCTCTACGAGGACCTCGTCTCCTACGTGCGCCTCCCTGCGCGGGAGCGCACGCTGCGCGACGTCGTGGAGACCGCCCTCCCGAGGCTCGAACGCATTCTTCGCGACGGAGACGACGAGGCGCGGGGACACGAGGCACGCGGACTCGCCTGCGCGGTGCGGGCGAGCGTTCGCTTCGCCATGCGAGACATCGAGTCCGAGCGAACCGATGATCCCGACGAGCTCGCCGACCTCATCGCACGGGCCGGGCAGATCGTGACGCTCGCCCGTGAGGCCCTGTCGGGGTGCCTCGAAGGACCCGAGCCGATGCGCACCACGGCGGCCTGGGTCTTGGAGGACATCTCGCTCATGGTCGAGCAGTTCCTCAGCCGCTCCGCGCTTCTGTTCGCCGAGCGCGATGCGGAGGCGCTTGCCGAGGAAGCCCGTCAACAGGCGCTGCGGGTCGTTCGAGAGCTCGAGGGCTGGAGCCAGTTCCCTCGGCCTCCCGCGGGACGGCTGACCCGTCGCGACATCGAGCGGTTCGAGTTCTTGCGCCACACGCTGAAGCGCTTCACCTCTTCGGTTCTGTGGCTCGATTTCGATGTGCGCGATCCCTCGCGCTGGGCCAAGCAGGCGCTCTTCGCCCTCGCTGCGTCGGGCGCGATGGCCTTCGCCGTGGTCGCCGCGCTGTGGAATGGCGATCCGCTCAGCTCGTCCAAGCTCGGTCTCTGGCTGGTCGTCGCGATCGTGGCCTACGCCGTCAAGGATCGCATCAAGGCGTGGCTTCAGGCCGGTTCGTCGCGATGGCTTCGCCGCCATTTTCCCGACCGCCGATGGCACGTGTGGTCGCCCGAGAAGCGCCAGGACATTCTCGCCGTCGTCGACGAGACCACCCGCTTCCGAGACTTCGAAGAGCTTCCCCCCGAGGTCCTCGCCACGCGCCGAATGACGCGCCGGCATCCGTTGGAAGAGATCGCGCGCCCCGAAGACGTTCTGTGGCACCGGAAGAAGGTCCGCCTCTACGGGGATGCTGCCGACACCGGACTCACCGAGGTCTTCCGCCTCGACCTCGCCCGATGGCTGGCGAACACGGACGACCCCAAGACGTCGCTCGTCCTGGCCGATGCAGAGCGAGGCGTGCTGCGAAAGGTCACGGCCCCGAGGGTCTACAACATCGCGGTCGTGCATCGGGCCTGGCCCTGCGATGCGGAGCGCCCCCCGCCGCCGTTCCGGCGTGAGCGGGTCGTCGTCTCTCGCAAGGGGATCCGGCGGCTGGAGACGATCTACTGATTCACAGCGAGAGCTGAAGCTGCGTTCGGTAGACCATCTCGCGCGCCGTGGTGCCACGGCGGTGGTGCACATCCGCTTGGAGCTTGAAGGGGTGGCCACTGAAGTAGTAGCCGACGCCCATCGCGATGTCGTCGGCTCGGCCGAGGGAAGTCTCCTCCGTCTCACCGAGGCCTCGCACCCCGGAATATCGGGCGACGAGCTCGACGGGCGTTGCGGCGAAGAGATACCCACCTTGCAGGTTCCATCCGTATCCGCTTCGCGGCGCGTCGCTTATGGCTCCGAGGTCGACGTGCCGACGACCGCTTCGCCAGTGGAAAGCGCCGAGCGCGGACCACCCAGCGGCTTTCACGTGCAGGTCGAGCGTTGCGCTGTGGTAGCTGGTCGTTCCGCCATCGGTCGGTTTCGGGCCGAGGACCCCACGTAGCCGCTGAGCTCGGTCGTGAAACGAGTAGGCGACGCCGACCAGGAGTCGTGGCGCCGGATCCCGTGACAGGTCTGATTCGCTCTCGCCCGGGTCATCTCCTGGTACGACTTCGACGCGGCTGAGGTAGTGCAGCCGGAAGTCGGGGGTGGCCGTGCCGGACCCGAAGTCGCGGCCTTCACCCATGTACAAGCCAGCGTAGGCGCGGAGCCAACCGAGGCCCCCCAAGTCGTAGGAACGAAGGTCGAGACCGATGTCGCGGTCGTGGTTGAATTCGGCATTGGCGAGAGAGCGGTCCACGAGCTGCAGACGACCCGACGAGAGCACGCGCTCACGCGAGTAGGGCACTTTGTACTGACCGAGGCGGACCGTCAGGTCACGCAGGTGCGCAAACTCGATGAACCACGTGAGCAAAGGGGTGCGCGTCACGACCCCGTCTTCGACTCCGAGGTCGCGCGGGGAGAAAGCGAGCTCGACCTTGAAGCGGTTCTCACGCCCAAAAACGAAGCCGTCGAACTGGGCGCGAGCGCGTCGGATTTCGAAGACCTGCTCCGCTTCGCCCTCGGTGACCGCAACCGTTTCACGCATCTGCGCTCGAAGCTTCATGCGGAGCCGCTGACGCTCATCTGCGCTGGTCACGGTCACCCCGGAGCCCGGGCTGAAGGTGACCGGGGCCGGGGCATCGGGGGAGGGGGTCGCCTTCGCGATCGGCGCCAGGGCCAGGGCGAACACGCCCGCCAGGCAAGGGAAACCAAGTCCTGATCCTTTGTGGCAAAAACGCGACAACGGTCACGTTTTTGTCACTTCGTGGTCCTCCGTTCAACCTTTCACGCACACCACCTGGCGCAGCTCGTGCACCACGTCCACGAGGTCGGCCTGGGCGGCCATGACCTTGTCGATCGGCTTGTAGGCCATGGGGGTTTCGTCGAGGACCGCCTCGTCCTTGCGGCACTCGATGCCCTCGGTGGCCTTCTTGTGGTCTTCGACGGTGAAGCTCCGCCGCGCCTTGCTGCGCGACATGGCTCTCCCGGCGCCGTGGCTGCAGCTCTCGTAGCTCTCGGGGTTGCCCTTGCCACGCACGATGTATGAACGCGCGCCCATGCTGCCGGGGATGATGCCGAGCTCGTCGAGGCCCGCCCGCACTGCGCCCTTGCGGGTGACGAAGACCTCGCGGCCATAGTGGGTCTCGCGCCGCACGTAGTTGTGGTGGCAGTTGACCGCCATCTTGCCGAGCTTGAACTTGGGCAGCTTGGGGGCGTCGTGCAGCGCGTCGAGCACGGCTTCCATCATCAACTCGCGGTTCACTCGCGCGTAGCCCTGAGCCCACTCGACCGCGTGCACATAGTCTTCGAAGTGATCTGCGCCTTCTTCGAAGTAGGCGAGGTCTTCGTCGGGGAGGTTGTGAAG
>JAUHZF010000140.1 GCA_030426145.1 Polyangia bacterium | reverse complement strand
AGTTGATGACGAAAGAGGGGAGGGGGATGTCGCCACACTGGGTGAGCCATGCACCATTGCCGGCCGCACCCGAGAGCCCCGTGCCGCCCCCGTTCATTTTGACCAAGGAGCTGGAGTATCCGCACTTACGTTCTGAGCTGAACGTGCAGAGGAAAGACCAGGCCGCGCTGGCGGGCGGGGGGGCGTCCTTTAGGTAAACGAGGTGGCGGATGAGCGGGCCGCAGTCGTGGCCGCCCAGCATGATGTTGTCGCCTTGGTGAAGGACGTTGCCGGTCAACTTGTGGGTGTTCGCGAGCATGCCACCAGGGAAAGCGACCTGCGTGGGCTCTTCGATGCCGGGTCCCGCGTGGTAGGTGACGACGGGGTTGGCGATCCACTGCTGCCCGAGGGAGACGGCGATGCTCATGGCGTGCCCCCGAGTTCGAGGCGAACGGTGGTGGGGTCGTCGGGTTGGTCGGCGAACCTGCCGGCGAGGCGGTAGGTCATGGCGCAACGTGAGTGGTTGACGAACCACACGAGGTGTTGTGGCTCCAGTGTGGCCAAGGTGGGAGGGGCGCCATTCGATACTTGGACGTGCGCCTCGAGGTTGGGGAAGCGTAGCGTCCAGGCGGATGCGGATGTGCGAAGCCGAAGGAGGGTTCCGGGGTCAGGTGGCGAAGCGAGGCAGAGGTCTCGCGGTACGTTCCGCAAGAGGTCGGCGATGTCCTGGGAGGTGGCCAAGTCTCCTTCGGCGGCCGTCGTCTCCACCGAGAGGTCGAGCCGTAGAGACACTGCGCTCGGCATGGGAGCCCAGCAAACGACCGCCGGCTCGTCGTCATCGTCGTCGTCGAGGGGCAGGAGGTTCGGCAACCACGGCGTCGGCACCTTGGCGTGTGGGAAGTCCGGGGCTGCGTAGCCGAGTTTTTCGGTGAGGGCTTCAGCGGCCTCGATGGGGAAGTAGCCCCGGCCAAGAGGGTTGCTGGGGTGGGGCATGGGGAGTCGGGCGTCGGGGGCCACCTCGAAAATCGGCATGCCGCCGTAAGCGCGGGCCCAAGTCAGAGGCATCTCGGTGAATGGGAGTGGCTCCGAAGCGGAACCGTGAACGAGTTGTCGGTCTCCCACGACGCGCATTCGTCGTTCCTCCTCACCGATGGACAAGGAGAGCTCGACCTCCTTCGCGGGCGCATCGAGCTCGAGGTGATGCACGAGCATCACCTCGAAGCGGTCGAAGACCTGCACCGCCGGGTCGGGGGGGAGGATGAACCCCGGGAAGCGCGGGTCCTCGGTCGCTTTGGTGAGGATGGGTTCCGGGTTCTGGGTGTCGAGCCGGGGAGTTCCGTCGGGGTCGATGTCGAACGTAGCCTTTGCGGTGAGCAGGAGCCGTCGGGTCGACGGGTCCGACATGGCCGGCGGCGTGGAGACGTGAACCGTCAGCGGCGTGGTGTTGATGACCTGCATGGCGAAGGGCGTCCCGAACTGCATCGCCGGAACACCTACCCCTCGACCCGGGGCTTTCGTGGGTTGCGTACTTTTTTCGAGAATCTGCGGCGCGGGGCACAGGCGCGAGGCGGATGCGTTAGAATCCGAGGCCTTACTTGCTTCACGGGGAGATCGATGATTCGCATCGCATGGGCTGCCCTGTGCCTGGTCGGCTGCTATCCGCAGACCGTCGTGGTGCAGGCGGATTGCGCGACGGAGGTGGTCGCGCAGGACCGGGACAACGTCGACGGGCCGCCTCGGCACGACGGCGCGACGCGCGTGGCGAGGCTCGATGCGATGCGTCCCCGAAGCCTCGATGACCACGCTCGGCCCATCAAGGAGGGGCGGGTGCGCTTCGTGCTGTCACCGCCCGCGGCTCACCTGGCCGTCGATGGGAAGCCGGTCGAGTGGTTCGGGCAGAACGTCCGGCTCCAGGTGGGTGAGCACGTGGGGCGCCTCTCGGTCGACGGCGGGTGCTGCGAAGACATGTGGTTCAGGTTCTGGGTGGCGCCGGAAGGTGATGCGCCGCAGCTCGTGTCGGCCGGAGCACCGCTGCGGCCGGCGTCGTTCGTTCTGCTCGGAGCCCCGCCGGGAGAGTTCGTCACGTGCGAGGGGGTCGAGGTGAGCGATGGCCTCGGGCAGGTCGTGCTCGAGCGCCCGGTTTGGGACGGGCGCTGCACGCAGTCGAATGGGTGGTCGATTCCCGTGCTGCTGCGGGCGGGATTCAAGACCGAAATCTGGTGGCGACCGGGTCGCTGAGCAGCAGCTCGGCCGCGACGTTGCTTCGACGAACGTGTAGGGTCCCCGTCATGCTCAAGAACGCATGGGTTGGGCTCCTCGCCGTCGTGGCTTGCGGCAATACGGTGATCATCGAGGCCGGCGGAGAAGGTGGCGCAGCGTCGACTTCGAGCGCGACGTCGGGCTCAGGCGGGGGCGCGATCTCGGTCACGGTCACGGTCGGCACGGGCACCACCACCAACACGAGCGCGAGCACCGTCGTCGTGGCCAGCTCGAGCAGCGGGGGCGCAGACTGCTTCGACGACCCCGATTGCCCCAGCTGCTTGTGCAACCAGCAGCAGATGGGGTGCTTCGAGTACCAGCAGGCCGTCGTCGACAACATCTACTGCGGGATGTCTTGCGCGATGGCTTGCGCCGACTTCTGCACCAACCAGCAGGACCTTCCTCCGGGCTGCGACGCGTGCGTGAACAACAACCTGTCCCAAGATGACATCGAGGCCTTCATCGCGGCGTGTGAGTCCTCGCCGTCGTGCCTCCAGTTCGCGCAAGATCTCCAGTTCTGTCCCTGAGGTCAGAGTCGGGCGCGCAGCGCATCCCAGCTCGGCGTCGGCTGGTTCTGGGCCGTGAAGACGTCGTAGAGCTGACCGATCACGAGCTCGGCTTCTCCCCGGACAGACCCTGGGTCGCGGATCCGACCCGCGAGCTCGGGCCGCTTCGCCGCGAGCGCGAGGGCTGCGGAGAGAAGCGCCTCTGGGATGTACCGCCACGACGCGAGGGCCCGTGGCACGAGCGGAACCCCGGCGGCCGAGAGGGCCCCGAGGCTCTCGCGAATGGCGCCCACGACATGCCGTCGCAAGGCGCGATCGTGCACCAGGACGTTCGGGTCCCGATCACACGCCAGCGTCGCGGCCATGAGAGGGGCCATCCAGCCCGCGTGGCAGCGGAGCCAGGCCTCCATCTGGTCCTCGGCTCGGCTCGGCAAACCGGCCGCCTCCAAGGTCTCGCAGAGCGGATGGATCCGAGGGCTGGCGGGGCCTATCGGTTCACCGATCGTCGTGGGCTGAAAGACACGGGGCGCAAGCGCGTAGGTGACCACATCGTCGTCGAACGCGCCGCTGATCCCGGGGAATCCTGGGATCAGCGCGGGCCCCAACGCGGCGGCCCAGGCATCGAGGCTCGCCCCGTGGTTGACGAGCGTGAGCACGCGTGGGGCCCCCAGCGCACCGACACGTGGCATCAAGTCGACCCATTGGTGCGCGCGTACGGCGACCACCACGAGCTCGGGTGTCGGGCCGTCGAGGCGGTCGGTGGTGGCGACGCTCGTGCGCTCAGGCACTCGTGCAGATCCATTGAACAGGCGCAGGCCGTCTCGCTCCACGGCGCGCAACCGCGTGCCGCGGCCGAAGACGGTCACGTCGTGACCGGCTCTGGCGAGTCGGGAGGCGACGACCGTTCCGATGACCCCTGGGCCGACGACGAGAACGCGCACAGGAAGGACGTACGTCGGTTCGCCTCTCGGCGGCTACCTCGAGGGGCGGTACGAGAAGCTCCTCGACTGCGTCATGGCGAGCGCACTGCGGCAATGAATCCGCACATTTCGTCGTTATCTGGCTCTTGCGCGGGTCAGCAGGAATTCGCTGCGCACAACGGTGCGTAGCCGGCGTCCCAACTGCGATGTCCCGCTCCACGCTCTACGTTCTCGCAGCGGCTCTGCTCGGATGCAGCTCGTCTTCCCCCCGCGCCGCGTCGCCATCTTCGCCGCCTCCGCCCCGCCCTCAATCGGCTCCGCTGCGTCCGCTGCCCCCGCCTAGCCCCGGCGCCGCGCTTGGCGTGGCGGTCCGGGTCGCGGTCAAGGCAGCGGCGGAGGCACCGTGTCCGCCGCCCGGCACGCCGCCCGAGGTGGCGGCGCAGATGGACTGTTCGGCGATGAAGCGGTTCGAGGACGCTGCGGCCTACATGCCGCGGCAGATCGCGGGCCCCTTGCCGACCCACATCGACCTTCGCGCCCACGCCTTGAGTGGACCCGTGCGTGACCAGGCCCAGGTCGGCGCCTGTGCCGGCTTCGCCATCACGGCCGTGCTCGACAATTTCGCCCGGCGCCACGGGCGTCGAGACGACCTGTCCGCCCTTCACGTCTTCTCCATCTACAGCCTCGACGAAGAGAACGGCGGCTTCAGCCGCGCGCTGCGTGCGCGTCCGATCACGACCGAGGCGGTGTGGCCCTACGACCCGACCACGGCCTGTCGCTTCGCCGACGATTGGACCGGCGAGGGCTGCGCGCAGGTCTACCGGGTGCCTCAGGACAGCGCACGCGCCGACGGCTACCTCATGGCACGCAAGGCAGACGCCGACCGCCGGGGGCGCTGGCAAGTGGCGGGCTACGAGGAGCTCTCGACCGACCCCGTCGACCCCGAGCAGATCGCGATGATCCTCGCCAGCGGTGAGGCCATATGGGCCGCCTTCGCCTTCTATCGACCCGCGTGGAGCTCGCTCGATGGCAACCGCGGCAACGTGTTGCCCTACTTCCCGGCCCACCTCCAACGGAGCAGCCACGCGGTGACGCTCGAGGGCTACCGCATGACCCCGCGCGGTCGACAGTTCTTGCTGCACAACAGCTGGGGGCGGCAGTGGGGGGAGGGTGGTTTTGCCTGGATCGACGAAGCGATGCTTCGCACGCACCTCAACAGCGCCTACCGCGTGATCGCGGCCGACGCCTCGATCCCCATCCCACGGCCCGCCACCCACTGCGCCCACGGCCGGATTCCCATTCTCGACACCTGCGCCCCACCGCCGCCGCCGACCCCGAATCTCCCGAGTCTCCCGGGCTGGCCGCCGTTCAACCCTTGAGCCTGCGCCTCTGCGCGACCCCACACATGTGCGCCCCATGACGGGATAGACTCGCCGGATGTCTCGCTCCGCGACGACGTTCATCCTCATGCTGCTCTGCGCCTGTGGCACAGGCGCGCCCCCGCCCGTGGTGCAGGCCCCGCAGGCGCCGATCGAGGTCGCCCCCGCGCCCGCGGCGCCTCAGGCGCCGGCCCAGCTGGAGCCCGTCGAGGCACCGGGCGATCTGATCATGCACCTGAGGTGGCTTCGGCCCGCCGCGACGCTGGAAGCGATCGAGCAACTGCTGGGGCCCAACGCGATCCCGGCGGACGACGTGGTCAGCTTGATGTTCGAACAGCTCGACGGCGCGGAGGGCGTCGACCACGAGCGACTGCGCGACGCCATTGCGCTCGACGTGCCTGCAGACGTGATCGCGGTCTCGGTAGACCCGGAGGGGCTGCCGCTCGTCGTGGCGTCGGTGGGGCTTCGTTCGGTCAAGGCGGGGTTGGCCGCATTCGAGGGCGAAGTGCGACGCGGGGACGGGACGTGGCTGGCCTATGGCCCCGAGACGCTTGGCCGTGAACCTCCACCGGAGACGCCGGCCGACGTCGACCCGTTCGACGTCGACGCCGAGGACGCCGAGCCCGACGTGCCTCCGACGTGCATCATCGCACCAGCTTTGGGGCCTTCATCGGCGCGCATCGTCTGCAGCGCGGATGGGGATGCGGCCAAGCAGCTCGCGACCTTCGCAGCGCGAAATGTCGCGGCGATGCCGTCGACGACCGACGACTTCCGTATCGACTTCTCATTGGGACGCTGGACGAAGCAGCTGGCCCAAGAGGTCGACGAGGGGTGGCCCGCGTTCCGCGACGAGGCGCTGACCGAGCAGGAGGTCGGAAACGCAAAGCTCGCTGCCGTGTTGCGACGGGTCGGCGACGACGTGGTGCGCGCGAGCAGTGGCATGCTGGCAGAGCTCGACCGCGTGACGGTGGCGGCAAGCGTCGGGGATCGCGGGCTCGACCTCGCGCTCGAGTTGGGTATGAGCGGTCGTCGGTCGTTCTTGAGCCGGATGCTCGCGGATGCCGCCGCACATGATGGCCCGCCGCCCGCGATGATGACGAGGCTGCCGAGTGACTTCTCGAGTGCCCAATTCGGCCGCACCGGCGCCCGCAACGTCGTCACGCCGGGGCTGAAGGCCGTGCGCGATGTGCTCGCGGCGGTGTTGGACGCCCAGAAGATCGGTTCCCCGTCCGACCGCATGGCGTGGCTTGCGCTGTTGCGTGCGACCGCGGCTGATCACATTCCCTACGTGAGCGCGACGGGGGCGTTCAAGCCCCCGGCGACGGGGTCCCCCTCGGGACAGAACTGGTGGCTCTTCGGCATCGAGCAGCCGTCGGGACCTTCGGTCGATTGGTTTCGCGACGCCGTGCGCGCGTACAACCGCCCGGCGGTGCGCCAGCTCGTGCGGGACATGCTGGATGCGGCGGCGGCCAACAACCTACCCCGCGTCACCATGGTCCCGGTGGCGCCGCCTTTCGAGGCGCGCATCGTCGTCGACCTCCCCAAGGCCTTGACCACGCCCTCTGCTGGAGGCGCGCCGAGCGCTGGCGGGGTGCCGAGTCGGTACGAGCTGCTGGTCCTCGCCGACGGCGACCGCACGTGGACGGGCGTATCGAGCGACGGGGCGGCGCTCCGGCAGCTGATGCTCAAGCTCCCCGCATCATCGACGGGGTCGCCCGGGACCGCGGCCACCCAGCGCATTCGGGCCGTGCTGGCCGGTCGCGACGTGACCCGGGTCTCGGTGACCAGCGTGGGTGGGATCGTGCAGGAGATGGATCCGTTTTTGACGATCCTCACCCAGGCGCTCGGCGCCGCAGGGCCCCCGTGGTGGACCCCTGGTGCTTTGCCCCACGGTGGCGTGGACCCGATCCTCACGGTCGTGGACGCGAGCGGAGGTGACCACCCCGCCGTCCGTATGTCCCTCGAGATCCCGCGTTCTGCGCTCGAAGACTTCGGTTTCCTGAGCAAGCAGGTCGGCCAGGCATTGAGCTCCGCCTTCGGCGGTGGCCTCAGCGCCCCCGTCCCCCCTCTCCCTGGGGCCCCACCCACCACGCCCTGACTTGAAACTTGCGTGGCGAGGATGGTGTCGCCCGGCCTTGGAGCAGGATTGTGACGGTGGGCCGGGGCGCTGCGCGGTGACGCAGCCTCGCTGCCGTGAGACATCCCCGCCATGAAGACCCAGCTCATCGTTCTGTCGGCCGTCGCTCTCCTCTCCACCGGATGTAACGCGGCCAAGAAGGAAGCGCTCGAGGGCGTCAAGGCGGTCGAGGCGGCCTGTGCCGAAGACCCCAAGAAGGGCAACGAGCTCGGCCAGGAGTGGTACGGCAAGAACGAGGTCTTCAAGAAGGGCGTGGATGGCGCGGCCGAGACCTGGAAGGTCAAGGACGTGAAGAACTTCAAGTACTGCGGCGGCCCGGCCTTCATCGAGGCCAAGACCCGCATGGAGCACTGATCACATCTCGGTGACCGGGATCGTGTAGCCGATCACCGAGTCGGGCGACGTGGCGTCATAGTCGAGCCCATAACGCTCGAGGTCCGGGCCGTAGGTGTGGCGATGGCCGGAGCTCAGCAGCCACGCGCCGTAGATGTAGCTCACCGTATGGTCGAGCATGGCGGACGGCCCGCGGTGCTCGAAATGGGCGTAGAGCGCCGCCGGCAGGTCCACGCGCACCATGCCCTCCGGCACCACCACCTCACCCTGTACCTCCACCACGGCGACGTAGCTCAGCTCGTCCTCCTCGGGGTCGGGCTGCTCGACGATGCCCCAGCACACATCGGGCACGCGACCCGGCACCTCACCCGCACGGGCCATGAAGGCGTCCCAGAGCGGAGGAAGGCGCTCGGCGATGTTGTTCCGTTCGGAGTCGGGTCCCAAGAACCTGGTGCGCATGCCCACGAAGGTTCGCGCTTCGCACCGGACCAGCTTCGGCTCCCGTGCTGCCTCTTGGCTCGCGACGTGGCGCAGGTAGGCCTCGTCGAAGCACGTCTTCTCGACCAAGGGGCCGCCCCCACGCGCTCGGTAGTGGCTCGGGGTCACGCCGAACGCCTTCTTGAACGCACGGGCGAAGGCCTCCTGCGAGCCGAAGCCGGCCATGATGGCGATATCGAGCACCCGAAGCTCTGTGTGGCGGAGACGGTGCAAGCTGCGGGCGAGGCGCCGCGCCCGGATGTAGGCCTTGACCGTCTCGCCCGTCATGGATCGGAAGATCCGCTGGTAGTGCCAGCGGCTGATCCCGGCTGCGCGCGCGACATCACCGATCGACAGCTCATCGTCGAGGTTGGCCTCGATGAAGTCGACGCTCCGTTGCAGCTGCGCCAGGTAGTCCATCAAGGCGTGTCGAAGAAGCCCGTCATCTCTGCGAGGCGGTCCTTCTCCAAGCGACCGTAGCTGACCCCCTCGCCGAGCACCTCCCCCTTTCCGCCCCGCATCTGCCACTTGGCGAGGGTCATGCCGTGATGGCTCCAGAAGTCGGTGGTCACGAAGTGACCTCCCGGGATCTGGCGATGGAAGTCGAGCATGTACCCGACCAGCTCGTCGTGCCCTCCGGTTCGCTTCAAAGGATCGGTGTACACACAGTCCGGCCGCGTGGCCTCGGCGAGTAGCTCCCGCTTCTCGTCCGCCGTCTCGACCTTCCACGCTTTCACGTATCGCTCCCAGATCTCTCGCTCGTTCGTCTCGTGGCTCATGGTGTGTCCTTTCACGGCGACACCATGCGGCCCCGCGCACTTTCACGTCTGACATTCTGTGCGAATCGTCACGACCCAGGCGTTGATACCGCGGGGGTCATGGGCTCGCTTCGACCTCGACCACGCGCTGGCTGACCACGCCAGCGTCGGCGCCGAGCTCGAGCACGACGAAGTGGCGGTCGAGGCCGTCGAGGCGCTCCGGGATGGCGCCGCCACCACCGGAGATGATGGCGGGGATCCCCGCGTTCTCGAACGCGTAGAACGAATGGATGTGGCCGTACACGGTGAGATCGACCTGCGCTTCGCCGAGGCGCGCGAGCAGCTTGCCGGCCTCATGCCGGCTGCCGAAGCCGCCATTGCGGACGCCGACGGGGTCGAGTGGCGGGATGTGCATGGCGACGACATGCACGTCGTCGCGGGCGCGGGCGAGCCACCCATCGAGCCATTCGTAGACGAGGGGACCCACGGATGCGGCGGCGGAGTCGACCATGGTGAAGACGACGCCCCGATAGCGGAACTGGAAGCTGCCTCGGCCGTAGAGCTCTTGCCACGCCCGCTGCTCGCTCACGTCGTGATTGCCGAGCGTGGTGTAGTAGGGTAGGTCGAACGCACGTAGCTCGTGCTGCACGCGCAGCAGCTCGTCGCGGCTGCCGTTCTGGGCGAGGTCGCCCGCCCCGAGCAGGAAGCGAATGTCCTCTTCGCGCTCGATGGCGTCGAACATGTCCTGTACGTCGTCGACCGCCTCCTGGATGTCGCTCATCACTGCGATGCGAAATGGCGTGCGGTCGTCGCGGTCCGGCGGGCCAAAGCGAAGGGAAGAGGTGCCGGCGGGTAGGTCGACCTCGAACGAGCGTTGTGTCGGTCGCTCTCCGGTCGACGCCGTGACCGCCTGCGATGAGCCGTTCGAGGTGACGATGAGCTCGGCGTCCGGCAGCGCGTTGTCGACCACGAAGTGCCAGCGCGCGGATTCGGTCGTGGTGAGCGTGCCGGTCCAGGTCGGAGCGCTCGTCCACAGGGTGACGTCACCGAGCTGCATCGCGCGAATGGCCGCCAACCCTTCGTCGATGACGAGCTGGGTCGCCTCGACCGAGGCGTGCCCGACCTCTTCGTCGAAGGCGGCGCGGTCGTCGGACGAGGTCACGCATTGGCAGCAGATGGCGAGGCACGCGAGCAGGTAGATGCGTTTCATGGGTCCTCGGGCGTGAAGAGGTAGGTGATGAGCGAGATGCCTCCGTAGAGGGCGGCGCCGGCGGCGAACTCTCCGCGAAGACCGAAGTAGGGGAGCGGGTAGACCTTGGCCTCCGCCCCGAAGGAGCCGGGGGCGCCGATGAGCCTCCCGTTGATGCCCCCCGCGAAGGTGTCGTGCCGGTGTTCGTAGAGCACCTTCACTTCCGCCCAAGGGCGCCGCGGGTGACCGACGTAGACCCCGTGCGCAACGCGAGCCAGCAGCAGGGACTCGTGGTCGGTCGCGAGTCCGGCCACGTCGAAGTCGAAGCTCTGAACGGCGAGCCCGAGCTCGGCCTCGGTGAACTGGCCGACGAGCTCCCGGTCGAGTCGCCACAGGTCGATGCGCCCGCGGGTCGCGAGCTCGGTGGTGATGGTGCGGAATCGCTCGGGCGCGAAGCGGTGGTGCGTGACTGCGGAGCGGACCTCGATGTAGCTGCCGTCCTCGGCGGCGACATCGGAGCGCGGACCCCACGGACGATAGGCGACCTCGAGCCGCATTCTCGCATTCTCGTCGTCGAGCGCGAGCCACATCGACGGCGATACGCGCCATCCCCAACGTTGGATGTCCAGGCGCTGATAGAGGAAGTGCGCGTAGGCGAACTGCGGGTCATGCACGGCACGATGACCGAGCTCGAGCTCCACCACAGGTCGTTGCGTCTGGGGCGCGCCCCGTGTCTCGATGGGCCAAGCGACGCCGATGACATCGGCGAGGAGCGAAGTGGCCACCATGCCGAAGCCCATGATCCCGACCGCCGCGGCCGGACCCACGAGGTAGCGGCTGGCTCCGCTTCCGATCAGGGTGCCGCCCCCGACGAGCACGAGTCCGAGGCCTAACCCCTCGAGGGCGAGAAGCCGTCCCGCGGTGCGCCCTTGGCCGAGAACGAAGTGCCCGCTGCCGTGCAGCAGCACCCCGGGAAGCACCGAGGCGCCCACACCGAGGGCCCGGTGCCCCGGTGAAGGTTCGGTAGCGTCGGTCGGGCTAGGATCGGGAGACGGGACCGGGGCGACGGGCCCCGCCGCCGCGCACGGCGCCGGGGCGAGCAGCGCCACCGCCATGGCCAGAGCCGCTGCGCACCTCCACCTCAATCTCGCCGCACACTACCACTTCTGGTGCTCCACTGGGCGCGAGCGCGCCGCCGGCCACGTCGAGCGTGTGGCTCCGCCACGAAGCCACACGCGTAGACACACCTCGCCTGCGCCCACATCGCGGGGTTGCCGCGGCATGGCCCTTGCGATGAGCGCCGCCATGACGAACGCGTGCGCGGGCCGAAGGGTCGCAGTGCTGGGTGGGGGGATCGCGGGGCTCACCGCCGCCCACGAGCTCGCCGGACGAGGGTTCTCCGTCACGGTGTACGAGATACGGGGCGGAGTGCGTGGGCTCGGGGGCAAAGCACGGTCGCAGTACTTTCGCGTTGGCGGTCACGAGGTGCCGGGCGAGCACGGCTACCGCTTCATGCCGGCCTTCTACCGGTGTCTGCCCGAGACCATGTCGCGCATTCCGCGCGGGGCGACGCCGGTCGTCGACTTCCGCATGCCTCAACCCAACAGCGTCGCCGACGCCCTCGTCGGGCTCGACCGCTTCGCGGTGGCGCGCGACAACATGCCGCTCGGGATCATTCGCCGCGAGGTGCCGCGGACGAAGGACCTGCCCGGACTCGCGCTCACCCTCGGGAAGCTCTTTCACAGCATCTCGCCGCGAGACGCGCGACACATGGGTCGCAAGCTGCTGGCCTACTACGCCACCGGTCCCATCGAGCGTGCCGAACGATTCGAGGCCCTGAGCTTCTGGGACTACATGGAAGCCGACCGGTTGCAGCCCATTGCGCGACGCCTGCTCGAGAGCATGCCTCAGTCGCTGGTGGCCATGCGCGCGAGCGAGGGCAACGCGCGCACGCTGCTCGACGTTCTCCAGCTCATGATGCTCGACTACGGCCGACCCGGCTCGGCCGAGTGGGTCTTTCCCGGGCCGACCACCGACGTGTGGCTCGCTCCGTGGGTACGCCTGTTGGTGCAACTCGGGGTGCGCTTTGCACAGGGCCCGACCCAGCGCATCGTGGGCCTCGAGGTCGACGGTGGCCAGGTGACGGCAGCCCATCGCGCAGGTGCGGCGCCGGTCGAGGCCGACCTCTACGTGCTCGCGACACCCCTCGAAGGATCGCAGGCGATCCTGCGTGCCTCGCCGACGGCGGTGATGGGGTGTTCGCAGCTCGCGAAAGTGCTCGCCATTCCCTCTTCGGCGACGCGTTGGATGGTAGGCCTACAGCTGCTCCTTCGCGATCGCGACCGCCCGTGGACGCGGGGGCACGTGGCGTTCGCCGATTCTCCTTGGGGGATCACCGCCGTGTCGCAACACCAGCTCTGGTCGCACGAGCACCGTCAGCGAATCACGCGTGCGGGCGGCGCGGGTTTGCTCTCGCTCATCGTCACCGAATGGGAGAGGCCGCGCGACAGCGAAGCGCCACGGGCACGAGACCTCACCGCACCGGAGATCGTTCGCGAGGTCGTGCGCCAGGTGGCGTCATGTCGCGACCTCGAGCAGCACCCGATGCTGCGCGCGGACGACGTGCTCGCCCACCACATCGACGACGACGTTCGCTTCGGTCCGCGTGTCGAGGGCAACGGCTCGCCCTTGCTCATCCATCCGCCCGGGCTCTGGGCGCGTCGCCCGTCGGTGGTGACGGGCTACGACAACCTCGTGCTCGCCGGCGACTACGTGCAAAACCCCATGGACCTGGCCACGATGGAGGGCGCCAATGCCACCGGTCGTATGGCCGCCAATCGCCTCCTCGACGTCGTCGCCCACACACCTCACGACCGCGCGATGGTCATCGCGGACTATCAGGCCGAGCACGTCAGCCCCGCCCTTCGCGCGCTCGGTCGGGCGAGCGACCTCCGCTACTTGCGACGAAGGTCTAACGCGCCGACCCCCCAACCGCAGCCCATGCCCCGTGACCACGACCAGGTCACGCACGACCTGGTCACCGAGGCGCAGTCTCTCCAGGCCCGTGCCAGCTAGCATGCGACTCCCCCTCGGACGCCCTCTTCGGTACGGCGACCATGCTTTCGTACAGCCCGTACGCGGCACGCGGGACCCCATTCCCCGCTTCGTGCAGGCCCAGGTGATCGGCGAAGGCACGGTGCCCCTGCTGGACGACCTCGATGCGCTGGCCTCCGAGAGCTTCGTACCGAGCCGACTTCACCCGCGCATCCGCGCCTTCTTCGAGACCCCTTGCACGGGCATGACGGTGGACTGGCTGCGCTGGGAACCCTGGGCCCTCGGCCTCGCTTCAGTTTACGTGCCCGTCGCCGCACGCCTCGGCAACCTGCGTGTGCTCGACCGCGTGGAGCAACCTCGCCCCATGAGCAGCTCCGTGCGTGCCCTTCGCTGGCCCGACGGCAGCACGAGTCGCGAGTGGATCCGCACCCTGAGCGGCACGAGCCAGCTCTTCTACGCGGCGGCACTGCGTCCGTGGCGGACCCCGGAGAAGAGCTACTTCTCCATGGCCTTCCCTTTCGGCTCCGTGCACCTGATGGTCTTGCTCCGCCTGCGCCAGCGCGGGGAGCTGCTCGAGCTGTCGACCCGGAACGACACCATCGCCGGCACCTATACGATAGTGCCCGGCGAACGACACTTCGTGGCGCTGCCGGGCCCTCCCACCCACGAGGTCCTGTCGTACGAGCTCGCGGATGACGGTCTCGAGGTCCTGCACGAAGACTTCCTGGGCTCACGACGTACCTTCGCCATGCGGTATCGACTCGACGGCGTCTGACAACCGCGCCTGAGGTGCTAGGTGGTGGGAGATGCGTGCGCATGCGCTGCTCCTGTCAGGTCTTCTTCTCCCCGGCTGCTTCGGCGCGGCCGGCTACGAGGGACCCGTGTCCGACCACTTCGACGGCGACGCGTTCGCGAACCAAGAGCCCCCTCCGCAGCGCGGCGTCGGTGACCTGCTCGCGTGGATCACCGCGCGCGAGCAGGGACCGTGGCCTGACTGGATCGACGCGAAGCCGGGGCCACCGCCACCCCCGAAGGTCCGCATGGGTGATCTGAGGGTCACCCTCATCGGGCACGCGACGACGCTCCTCCAGCTCGACGGGATCAACGTTCTCACCGACCCCGTCTACTCGTACCAAACCACCCCCGTCGAAGGGCTCGGTCCGACGCGCGTGCGACCACCCGGCATCCGGTTTCGTGACCTGCCCAACATCGATGCGGTGGTGATCAGTCACAACCACTACGACCACATGGACCTACCCACGCTGCGGTGGCTTCAGCGGGTGCACCAGCCGCGCTTCTTCGTGGCGCTCGGCAACGAGGACGTGCTGCGCAAGGGCGGGATCTGGCGTGTGGAGGAGCTCGATTGGTGGGACGAGCGCAAGGTCGGTCCCATCGACATCGTCTCGGTGCCTGCCCACCACTTCGCCGGGCGCGGGGTGGAGGACGGCAACAACACCCTGTGGACCGGCTGGGTGCTGCGGTCCAAGCACGGCCCCGTCTACTTCGCGGGTGACACGGGCATGGGCCAGCACTTCGAGCAGATCCGGAAGCGCTTCGGCCCGCCTCGGCTGGCCGTGCTTCCGATTGGTGCCTACCTGCCGCGGTGGTTCATGTCGCCGATCCACATCGACCCCACCCAGGCCGTAGAGGCGCACCAGATCCTTCAATCACGGCAGAGCGTGGGCATGCACTACGACACCTTCGCGCTCGCCGACGAGGCTTACGGCCAAGCACCTCGGGACCTACACGCGGCGATGAAGAAGGCCTCGGTCGATCCCTCCGACTTCTGGACCCTGGCCTTCGGCGAAGGTCGCTACGTCGGCAAATAGCTCGCCAAGCGGCCCCGCGGCGGCGTTCGCGCCGTTGCGCGTACGGGGTTCAAGTTTCGAGGGAACCCACCGTTCGTCATTCCTGTGGCTCTAGTGCCGAGGTCTATATGAGCGCCGTACCGAGTTTGCCTCCCGTCGCGTCGAGCTCTTCGACGCCAACCCTCGTGGATTGCCGCGGCATGAGCTGCCCGGCCCCGATTCTGGCCACGGCGAAGGCCACCAAGGCCCTCGGCGGCCGCCCGGGCATGCTGGTCGTCGTCGCCGACGACCCGGCCTTCCCGCTGGACGTGAAGAGCTGGTGTCGCTCGACCGGGCACGACCTCGTCGACCTCCGAGTCCGCTCGGATGGTCTTCACCAGGCCACCGTTCAGGTGGGAACGGCCGCCTCTCCTCGGCCGGCCATCGCGGCCGCACCCGCGCCCGCCCCGCCCCCGAGCTCACGTCGGCCTCGCGAGATGCGACGCGACGTGCCCAGCGAAGCGAGACCATCGGCGCCGGCCGCCGTCGTCGCCAACGAACGTTTGGACTGTCGTGCCCGCAGCCCATCGTGACCGTGGCTCGAGCCGTCAAGACCGCCGCGCCCGGAAGCCTTCTCGAGGTCATCGCGGATGATGCGGCCTTCCCGATGGACATTGCCGCATGGAGTCGCACCGCGCGGGTCGAGCTCGTCGTGCTCGACGACGTTCGCCCCCCCTACCGCGCATGCCTGCGCGTGCCGGGAACGGCAGCCACGCCCCCTCCAAAGGCCCGCGAAGCGGCGGTGTCGTCTGTTCGGCCCCTCGCTCGGGAGCCGAAGCCGCCCGCGTCGAACCGGGCGACCCTCACCTTCATCGATCCCGCACCCGAGGTGCCATCGACACCGCCGGTTTCGGCCGAGCTGGTGCCGGCCGCCACCACCTCCCACGAGACGAGCGAATCGACGGCCATGGTGCCGGCACCCGCCGACCGTCGTTGCTCGTTGTTGGTTCTGCACAACGACTACGAAGCGCTGCTGGCCGCGCTCCTCGTCGCCAATGGGGCCGCTGCGAGCGGGATGGACGTCTCCATCTTCTTCACCTTCTGGGGACTCAACTTGCTGCGCGGGGATCGCCCCAACCTCGACCAGCCGAAGGAGAAGGTCACGCTCGTGCAGCGTCTCTTCAAGTGGCTGATGCCCAAGGGCGCCAAGAAGCAGAAGCTCGGTAAGATGAACTTCGGCGGCGCCGGCAAGGGGATGATGGACGCCATCATGAGGTCGCAGAACCTGATGATGCTTCCCGAATTGCTCGAAAGTGCGGAGGCCGCGGGTGTCGAGTTCATCGCGTGCACCATGAGCATGGGCGTGATGGGCATCACCAAGCGCGACCTTCGGCCCTCCTCAAACCTCGAGTTCGGCGGCGTCGCCGCGTTCATCGAGAGGTCTCAAGGGGCCTCGATTCACCTGGTGTTCTGACGATGTCGGCTATCTCCTGCAGCACTATCGTTCGCGACCCGCAACGCATCCTGGTCGACATTCGTCCGCTCGAAGAGCGGTGGCTCGTCGGCTTCATCCCCGGCTCTGTCGACATGGACAGCGAGGACGAGATCGATCGGCTCGGCGAGTCCAGTCGCTTGGCCCTCGTGTGCACCTCCGGTGTTCGCGCTCGCGCCATGGCGGAGAGGCACCCCATTGGGGCCATCGACTACCTCGAGGGCGGTATCCTCGCCTGGGGTGAAGCTGGCAAGCCGCTGGCCTCCGCCCAACGGTCGCTGAAAGCCGACGGGGACACCATTCGGTTCAGAGATCTCGCTCAAGCCTACGACGGGTTGAAGTCGTGCTTTCTCGCGGAGCTGATTCAGAGTGACCTGTCGGAGATCGAAAGCGGCCACCTCGAGCCCATTGCGCTCTTTCACCAAGCAGCGGAGCGCGCGGGGGTCACGTCCTCTCCCGGGGCGCACGAGCTGCTCCGACTGATGGACCACATGGCGAGGGTCCGCCTGTGCCTTGGCGCCGACGTCGAGCGCATCGCCGACAATCTTTCGCTTTTCGGTCGATGGATTTTTGAAGCGGGTCATGTCGAGGCGCCGGTCTCGGCGCCTCCCTCCGCGGTGGAGAGTCATCAATGGTAGGTCAAGCACCATCCCAATCCACGCCCTCGCCTCGCCTCATGCGGGTGATCGACGAGCGTTTTTCGTCCCCCGACTACGCCCCCCCGAAGCTTCCCGCGGTAGCGATGGAGCTCATGCGGATGAGCCAGGACGCCAACATGGACCGGGCACAGCTCGTCCGCGTATTGGAGCGTGACGCGCTGCTCGCCGCGAGCGTCCTCCGACGGGCTCGTTCGCCCGAGTTCGCGGGGAATCATCCCGCGACGGACTTGTCGCAGGCGATCGGTCGACTCGGTATGAGGCAGCTGTCGGATCTCGTGCTCCTCGAGAGCCTTCGCGGAGAGGTGTTCCGCGCTCCGGGCTACGAGGAGGTCATGACCGCCCTCGCCGACCACGGGCAAGTGACGGCCACCATCGCACGCATCGTGTGCAAGGTCTGTGGACTGCCCGGTGAGTACGCCTACATGTGCGGGCTCTTGCACGACGTCGGCATGCAGGCGGCGCTGCTGGTTCTCTCGCACCGCAAGAGGCGGAGCCCGCCGTTGGAGCTGGTGTGGCCCGCCATCCTCGCGAGTCATGAGGAGGCCGGGGCCAAGATCGCGGAGGCGTGGAAGCTCCCGCCCCACATCAAGCAGGTGATGCGTCTCCATCATTGTGTGGTGGACCGTGGCTTCCCCAATGCGATGGCGGCCGCGGTGCACGTGGCCGAGAGCACCGCCCTCGAGCTGGGCTTTGGCCACGGTGGCCCAGAGGCGGAGCTCGACCCTTCGGCGTGGACGGCGGCGGCCGAGCTGCTCGAGCTCAGTGATGCCAAGCTCGCGGAGATCCGTGCGCAAGCCGTGGTCGCGGTCGATTCCATCGAAGGCCTCAGCAAGCACTGAGGGATCGGTCCGTCGTCATCCTCTCACGTTGGGCAGTCGCGCCTGCGGTGCACGTGGCGGGGGGGCGCACTACCCTTGCGGCATGACGCAGATCGGCATGCTGCTGTACCCGGGGCTCACCCAGCTCGACCTCACTGCACCCTATGAAGTTCTCCACCGCGTGCGGGGGGCCGAGATCCATCTCCTGTGGAAGAACCTGGAGCCGGTGCGCGATGAGGCAACGATGGCCATCGTGCCCACGCGAAGGCTCGCCGACTGCCCCGACCTCGATGTGGTCTTCATCCCTGGCGGCCATGGCCAAGCGGCAGCGGCGGCAGATCCGGAGGTGCTCGATTTCGTGCGCCGGCAGGGCGAGCAAGCGGCCTGGGTGACCTCGGTCTGTACCGGGTCGCTGCTCCTGGGCGCGGCAGGTCTGCTCGAAGGCTACGAGGCCACCACGCATTGGGCCTACACCGACCTCCTCGCGGGCTTCGGCGCGACCCACAAGCCCGGACGCGTCGTCGTCGATCGCAACCGGGTGACGGCCGGCGGTGTCACCGCTGGCATCGACTTCGGACTCACCCTGGTGGCATCCCTCGCGGGCGAGCACGTGGCGCAGGGACTTCAACTCGGCCTCGAGTACGACCCTGCGCCGCCCTTCGAGGGCGGCCACCCTGATCGCGCCGACCCGGACCTCGTCGCCCGCGTACGCCGTGGGCTACGCCCCGACCTCGCCTAGGCTGGGTCAGCTGGCGCGGCGCAGGATGACGCTGCCGGCAGAGTAGCCGGCACCAAACGAGCAGAGCACGCCGAGGTCGCCCACTGCGAGGTCGTCGGCGTGGAGGTGGAAACAGATCACCGAGCCGGCCGACGAGGTGTTGGCGTAGCGGTCGAGGATCGTCGGGCTCTCTTCTGGGGTTGGCTCGCGGCCGAGGACCTTGGTCCCGATGAGCCGGTTCATGGCCAGGTTGGCTTGATGCAGCCACATGCGCTTCACGTCTTCGGCCCGCACGCCGACCTCGTCGAGGTGACTGCGGATGAGAGCCGCGACCATGGGGACCACGTCCTTGAACACCCGTCGGCCTTCTTGCTTGAACAGCAGATCGGTGTCGACGTCGGTGATGGCGGCCGGCCCCTCATTGCCGTCGATCCCCGCCTCGCAGCGGTTGAGGAAGCCGTAGTTGTTGCGAATGTTGTTGCTGAAGCGGGTGCTGAGCTTGAGGCCTTCGATCGACCAGCTGCGCCCCTCCCTCACGGTATCGGCCCGTTCGACCAGGGCGGCGGTGGCGACGTCGCCGAAGATGAAGTGGCTGTCGCGGTCGCGGAAGTCGAGGTGGGCGGAGCAGATCTCGGGGTTCACCGTGAGCACCGAGCGCGCGCGGCCGGCCTCGACCATGGCCGCGGCCGTCTGCAGCCCAAAGGTGGCCGAAGAGCACGCCACGTTCATGTCGAAGCCGAAGCCATCGATGCCCAGCGCGTTCTGCACCTCGATGGCCACTGCGGGGTAGGCGCGCTGCATGTTGGAGGCGGCCACGATGACGGCGTCGACGTCGCTCGCGCTGCGACCCGCGCGGTCGAGGGCGTCCTTGGCCGCGGCAACGCCCATCTCGGCGAGGATCGCGAGCTCATCGTTGCCCCGCTTCGGGAGACGAGGTGCCATGCGCTCGATGTCGAGGATCCCCTCCCGGTCCATCACGAAGCGCGACTTGATGCCGCTCGCTTTCTCGATGAACGCGGCCGACGAGTGCTCCTTGGCCGTGACCTCGCCCCGCGTGATCGCGTCGGCGTGCTGCTCGTTGTAGGCGTCGACCCAGCGGTTGAAGGCGTCGACGAGCTCCTCGTTGGAGATGGAGTGAGGGGGCGTGAACAGGCCCGTTCCTGTAATGACGGCAGCGCTCATGGTGGGGTTTGCTAAACGCTCGCGGCCCGAAGTGCAATGCGCTCGGTATGCCGCAGCGCGTCAGTCTGCGTGGGTCTCGTAGGCATGGCAAGGCGTCCGAGGACGCAGCGTGGTGACGAATTTTCGCGCGCACCGCAGGTCGTCGGCTTCGGCGACGACCACCGCGTGCTTGCTGACCATCACCCCGTTGCCGCACCGAACCTCGGCCAGAACCATGAGCGGTTCCTCCTCGACCTCGCAGATCCCAGCCATCCACCCGACCATGGCGTCAGGCCACGGTCGGACTTCGCGGCGCAGCGTCTTCGACACCGCATGAAGGTGGTCGAGCTCTTTCAGTTTGGCGAGCGCGAGGCGGCCCGCGAGCTCTCCCCGCCGTTTGGGGGAGAGGTCCCACCAGAAGGGCAAGGGCGTCCACTCCACGGTGAACACCCCGAGGTGAGCGTCGTCCACGCTCAACACCCGGCGCGTCTCGAGCGGCAGGCCCGACACGACCGTTCCCCGTTCCACCGTGTCTTCGACGATGGCTCCCGGAAACGAAGCCGGTAGCCAGGCCTCGTGAAACGACACGTCGTGCATGTTGGCCCTAGGGAGCCGTCACCCCGGGTTCGTCGCACTCTTTTTACTGTAGATGGACTGGCCAACGCATGATGGTGGGGTCGTCGTCGAAGGCGGGGATTTTCCCCTTGCTCATCGCAGACGCCACGCAGGCTCCGGTGGCCGCGCTGTACTTGGACTGCTGGCTCATCGAGACGCTCTGAACCGCCCCCGACGGATTGAACCAGACCATGACGTTCACAGAACCCGCCGGGTCGCCCTTGGCGCGACAGCGGCCCGCCTCGGCCGCGTTCTTGCCCAGCAGTGCCTGAGCCGCGGCCCGCGGGAACGGGCGCGGGGCGGCCGGCGGTGGTGGTGATTTTGGGGCGATCTTCGGCAGGGGCGTCTGGGGCGCCGGTGCGGCAGGCGCAGGGCGCACCGTCTTCGGTCCGTCCCCGGTCGCCGTGGTCGTCGCGGTCGGGATGGGCAGCTCTTCGAGGGCGGGCTTGGTATCGCCGTCTTCAGATGGACCATCGGGGGGACCTGCTTCCTCGGACGGTTGGGCCGCGGCGCTCGCGGGCACGTCGCGGGTCAGCTGTCCTGAGGTCACCAGTCCCACCGCGGTGACGGCAGCCGCCACCAGGGCCGCGACCGCCACCCAGGGCCATGGGCGTCGCGGTGGGGCGGGGGCGGTCGTGAGCGCATCGACGAGGTCGGCCATCGAATCGAAGCGCTCGCTCGCATCGACGGCGAGGCCCCTCAGCAGCGCGGTGCGTACGTGGAGCGGAACATCGGCCTTGGCGGGCGTGGCCTCGAGCTGCCCCTGCGCCATCTTCCACAAGAGGTCGCCGATGCGGTCCGCGAGAAAGGGGCGAGCGCCGTAGAGGGCTTCCCAGAGCGTGACGCAAAGCGAGAACTGATCACTGCGCTCGTTGGCGCCGTCGCCCCGCAGTTGCTCCGGAGCCATGTAGGCCGGGGTCCCGACGAGGGCTCCGGTGGCGGTCATGGATCGGATCTCCGACGTATGGGGGGCGCGCCCGCTCAGCGGTGCCGCTGCTTCCGCACGGGCGACGCCAAAGTCTGCGATGCGCGCACGCCCCTCTCTGTCGATGAGGATGTTCTCGGGCTTGACGTCCCGGTGGACCAAGCCGCGCTCGTGGGCGGCGGCGAGACCACGGGCAGCGCCAAGGAGCACCTCGAGAATCGCTTGTGGAGTGCGCTCCTCCCGGTCGAGCCAGGTGCGCAGGTTCTCGCCCTCCACCAGTTCCATGGCGATGAAGATGCGCTCGTCGTGCTCGCCGACCTCGTAGATCACCACCACGTGGGGGTGCGTGAGGCGCGCCATGGCCTTGGCCTCGCGAAGCATGCGTTCACGGCGCTCGGGCGATGCGTTGTCCTCACTGATGAGCTTGACCGCCACCTCACGCTCGAGCTGAGGGTCGTAGGCCCGGTAGACGACCCCCATGGCTCCGGAACCGAGCGGTGCGATCAGCCGGTAGCGGCCCACGTGGACCTGCTGCTTGGCGCGTCCGAAGAGCGCCTTGCGCGCGCGCTCCCGCGCCAGCTTGACCCGGATCGACTCCTCGTCGGGCTCCCCCACCAGGTCAGTCTACTCGATGGGCCACGCTCCAGCCGAAGCGACGCGATGGTGCACTCGCGCATCGGGTCGAAGTTCTGGTGGCCCGCCGGCTGCCGATCGATCATCTCCGGATGGTCGCCAAGCGCCGCGCCTACTGGGCAGGGCTCATCGCCCTCGGGCTTCTTCTTTCCCAACCTGCCTGCGAGCAGCCGTCCCCCGCTTCGGACGATGACAGCGGCGAGACCAAGAAAAAGAAGAAGAAGGGCAAGAAGAAGAAAAAGAAGAAAGACGAGGACGAAGACGAGGATCGCGGCCCGTCTGACGAAGGGGCTCCCGCGCCGCCTGAGCCGCCGCCGCCTCCGCCCGCACCGGCGCCCGTTCCCCTACCGCCGCCTCCCGCGCCCGCGCCTCCCGCGCCTCCGCCTTCAGGCGGAAACAATGCACCGTCGGGTGGCAGCAACGCCGCGGCCGCCACCTTCGAGGCTGTCGCAGAAGGCGAGTGGGTCTCACGGCTCGGACCCAAGATGAAGGCGGGGTCGCACGTGGCGCACACCGTGTATCGGGGTCCGTTCGGACCCTCGCCGCGATCGCTCTTCGCGGTGGTGAAGCACGACGACGAGACCTATCACGCCATGATCATGGGCGATGACAACAAGGGCTGGCGCGCCGGCCCCCTGGCAGAGCCCGGGATCGACATGCCCGACAAGGTCGTGGCGGTGTCGTTCTTCGACGCCGATGGCGACGGGACGACCGATGCCCTGGTGATGGCCCGCTACACCAACCCCGCCGGCCGGGTGCGTATCACCTACTACAAGAACGCGCTCATCAAGTGGACCAGTATGGGCCCGCGTCGCATGCTCAACATCGAAGGCCGCATTCGCTCCCTCGAGTCCGTCGCCGCCGTTCGCAAAGCTCTGGGTCGCTAACAACTAGAGCAAGAGCTGGCGGCGCAGCCGTCGGGCCATGGCGCGCGAGACGGGGACCGCGGGCCCATCTCCTAGGTGGGCCTCGAAGCCGCCCGACGGGGTGGACTCGAAGCGCGCCACATAGCGAAGGCAGAGCAGATGACGCCGATGCACGCGCTTGAGGTGGGGGAGTCTGTCGTGAAGCTCGCTGAGGGTCATGGCGCTCATCACGGGTTCGTGTCCGTGGCGGTGGATCGACACCAGAAGCCCGTCGAAGCTGGCGTGGGTCACGGTGTCGGGGGCGACGAGCTCGACGCCCCGGGCGGTCGGGAGGGCGAGGGGAGCCGGCGGGGAGGGCCGGACCCGGTCGATGGCTTGGCGTAGGCGCTCGG
>JAUHZF010000539.1 GCA_030426145.1 Polyangia bacterium | reverse complement strand
GAGGTTCGAGGTTCGAGGTTCGAGGTTCGAGGTTCGAGGTTCGAGGTTCGAGGTTCGAGGTTCGAGGTTCGAGGTTCGAGGTTCGAGGTTCGAGGTTCGAGGTTCGAGGTTCTCGAGACCGAGCACGAGACCCAGACCGAGCACGAGTTCGAGAACGAGCCCGAGAACGAGCCCGACCTACCCGCGACAGCGTTTCACCAGTCGTTCTAGGTGCTCTCGACGGCTGGGTCGCACGGCGGGTGAAGCCGCGTAGCGGGCAAAGGCAGCTTGGGCTTCGGGGCGCTGGCCACGGGCGCAGTGGCTGATCACCAGGAGCCGTGCGACTTCCATGTCGACGAGGGGCCGAAGGCCGCCGCGGCGTTGGGCCTCTTCGAGGGAAGCGATCGCGAGGTCGTAGTGACCCCGATTGAAGTGCTGACGACCCATGAGGTAGCTCGGGGTGCCGTCGTCATGGGCTGCGGCGCGCCAGCGGCCGATGCGATCGAGGGCTTCGACGTCGTCGGCTCCCTTGTGGGTGGTGCCGATGAGGAGCGCCAAGAGCGCGGCGCGGCCGTGTGGGTCGTCGGCGTAGTGCGCGAGGAGGTCGAACGTTCGTTGGCGTCCCTCGTCGCTGCTGCGGTCCGCGAGCTGGCGGTAGACCGCTGCTGCTTCGGCGTTGTGGCCCAGGCGCAGGTCCATGTCTGCGATGCCCTCACGAGCTCGATCGCGTGTGTATTCGGTGTAGCGATCGTCGGCCGCGATGGCGTCGAGGCGACTTCGGGCGGTCTCCGTCTCCCCTCGGCGCTCCGAGCATTCGGCGAGCCCGAACCGTGCGCGTTCGCTGTCCGGGTCGAGCCCGTGCACACCTTCGTAGATCCGCTCCGCGCCGTCGTAGTCGGATGCTCCGAGCTGCGCGTCGGCTTCGTCGAGCCGCTCGTCGACCACGTGCGGGCAGCGGCGGGCCAGAACGCTCGGGCGGTCGAATCGACGTTGGGCCGTGAGCGCGGCCGCATCATCGCGTGTGATGGTGTCGAGGTGAGCATGCCAGTCCGCCTCGAGCTCCGCCCAGCTCTTGCCCGTGAGCACGGTGATCTCCTCGCCTCCGTACCACCGGCCCACGACGTCTGCGCCGTAGCCGGCCCGCACGAAGGCCACGAAGGAGCCCGCCGCCGTGTAGCCCGTCGATGAGGCCGAAGTGAAGAAGGACAAAGAAAAGAGGGACTCGAGGGGCGGCAAGACACCCAGGTCCTTCATCTGCGCGGCCCAGCCGTCGGCCGAGAGCTCCTCGTCGCGCGGCGCCCCCGCCATGGCTAAGCCCTCGATGAGTCCTGGATTGGGCAACCATCCGCCGAGCTCACCTGCGATGCGGAAGGGACCGTGACCGAGGTCGGCGGCGAGCGCATGCACCAGCTCGTGCTCGACCACCCGGTGGGGATAGGCCAAGTCGTTCAGGTACACCTCTCGCCGCCACGGCTTGGCGATCGACGTGCCCGCGGCCCCCATGAGCCGCTTCTTCTGACTTCGGGAGCGGAAGACGAAAGCCGTCACCGGTGCGGGATCCGTGATGCCGAGCCAGGTCGAGACCCCCGTCACGTGGTCGTCGCAGTCACGCGCGAAGCGCGCGATGTGGTCACGGTCGATCCCGCGATCGAACACCACCACGCAGCGTCCCTCCACCACGCGCGCCCCGAGCTCGTCCTCGATCGTCGACGCGGTCTGCCAGAAGCCGAGCTCCGGACCCATCGCAAAGACGGCGAGGCGGGCCACCGCACACGCGATCCCGAAGGCGACCACACCCGGGCGACGCAGCGAGACCCAGCGCAGCCGCTCGCCCTTTCGCTCGAGATGCAGTGCGGCCACATAGGCCGCGGCCATGGTACAAGCCGACGCCGCGCGGTATTGCCAGAGCCCGTCATCGGCGAGCACGGTGTCGTAGAGCGCGCCGCTGAAGTAGCCGACGAAGGGGTCGTAGGCGAACACCGCGGGCGAACCGTAGAAGAGCGCGAGCTCTCCCAGGATGCTGACGATGGGACCCGCCACCGCCAGGACCACCGCCGCGAGACGCGGTCGTTTCCGGCTCCGTGCCAGCTCACCGGCCACGACGCCCCAGAGGCCACCGAGCGCCGCGCCGACGCCGGGTCCCAAAGCGAAGGCAACGACACCTCCCAGCGGATCGCACATCTGCGTGCGCACGCCATGGATCAACGCCACGACGAGCACCGAGAGCGCGATCGATACCCCGTCGCCGACCCCACGACAGTAGCTCGCGAATCCATCGAGCCGCCGGCTGCTCGTGTGGAGGGCGGTGACCACGGCCGCGGTGGCGGGGCAGACGATGCCCGCCACGAGTGCGAGCTCGTAGGTCGGCTGAGACAGCGGCGGGAGCCAGCCGAGTCCGAAGAAGAGTGCTCCGATGCCAAAGACGGCCCGGCCCCGCGCCGTACCCAGCGCGGTTCTGAGGCCTTTCATCGCCGCGTCGACACGCATCAAGGGGATGCGTGCACGGGAGGCGGATCGCCGTCACGCGGCTCGGCGTCGTCCGGAGCCTTGAGGACCAGCGGCAAGACCTCGTCCATCGTCGAGACGAGCTTGATCTCGAGCGCCTCGAGGAGGTGTTGAGGCACTTCGCCGAGGTCGATCCGGTTGCGCTCCGGAAGGATCACCCTCTTCACACCGGCGCGATGGGCCGCGAGGAGCTTGGGAATGATCCCGTCGACCTTGAGCACGCGCCCACGGAGCGAGACCTCGCCGGTCACCGCCACATCCGAGCGCACGGGTGCGTCGAGCAGCAGCGAAGCGACCGCGATGAAGACGGCCAGCCCAGCCGCCGCGCCGTCTTTCGGGATGCCGTGGTGGGGAACGTGGATGTGGAGGTCGATGTCTTTGATCCACGCGGGATCGAGATGGAGCTGAGCCGCCTTGCTCCGCACGTAGGTCACGGCGGTGGTGGCCGCCTCCTGCATGACGCTGCGGAGGTTGCCCGTGAGGTGCACGCGGCCCTTGCCCGGCATGCGGCTGGTCTCGATGAACATGAGCCGCCCTCCGTCGGACGACGCCGACAGACCGGTGCTCACGCCGGGCTTGAGGTCGCGCTCGGCGTTCTCGGGACGATACTTCGCCGCTCCGAGCACGTGCTCCACGTGGTCGGGGTCGACCACCACCGGCATCTCCAGCGGCGTCTCGGGGTCTTCTTCGGCCATGCGTACCGCGGTCGCGCGGCAGATCGACCCGATCTGCCGCTCGAGATTCCGGACCCCGGCCTCGCGGGTGTAGTTGTCGACCACAGCCGCGATCCCCTCGGCCGTGAAGTCGAGGTGCTCGAGCGTCATGCCGTGGTTCGACAGCTGCTTGGGGATGAGGAAGTCGCGTGCGATGTCGATCTTCTCGGCGCGGGTGTAGCCAGGGACCTCGATGAGCTCCATGCGGTCGAGCAGTGCCGGGCTGCAGCCCCGGAGACTGTTCGCCGTAGCGAGGAACATCACGTTGGAAAGGTCGAAGGGGACCTCGAGGTAGTGGTCACGGAAGCTGTTGTTCTGCTCGGGATCGAGCACCTCGAGCAGCGCCGCCGTGGGATCTCCGCGCATGTCGGCGCCCATCTTCTCGACCTCGTCGAGCACCAGAACGGGGTTGTTGCTGCCGGCTCGCTTGAGCGCCTGCACGATGCGTCCCGGGAGCGCGCCCACGTAGGTGCGCCGGTGTCCTCGGATCTCGGCCTCATCGCGCACGCCGCCGAGGGCGACACGCTCGTAGTTGCGGCCCGTGGCCCGCGCGATCGAACGGCCGAGCGAGGTCTTGCCCACGCCAGGCGGGCCCACGAACAACAGGATCGGACCCCGCATGTCGCTGCGGAGCTGACGGATGGCGGCAAACTCGACGATGCGCTTCTTGATGCGGTCGAGGCCGTGATGGTCCTCGTCGAGACATCGCTTCACGTTCTGCACGTCGAAGTTGTCGGGGGTGCGGTCCGTCCAGGGCAGGTCGCTCAGCCACTCGACGTAGTTGCGCGTGACGTTGTACTCGGCCGACTGAGGCGCCATCGCGTTGAGTCGCGATAGCTGCTTCCGAGCGACATCCATCACCTCGCGCGGAGGTCGTCGTCGGAGGAGCTTGGTCCGCAGTTGCTCGAGCTCGTCTTCGTCGTCGGCCTCGCCGAGCGCCTCACGGATGCTCGACATCTGCTGTCGGAGCATCTCTTCGCGCTGTGAACGGGTGATCTCCTCTTCCACCATGCTGGAGATCTCCTTCTTGACCCGAAGAACCTCCAGCTGGGGCGCCACCATGGCGAGCACGAGCTTCACCCGCTCCTTGGGGTCGAAAGCCTCGAGCACCTTCTGCTTGTCGGCGACCGACGCCTGCGTGGGGGGGAAATTGGCGGCGATGAGATCGGCAAGGGCCGACGGATCCCGCACGTGGTCGAGGATGCCCGCGGTCTCGCGCGGCAGGTTGGGCATGAGGCTCAAGACCTCGCGGGTGCTCTCCCGAAGGGTGGCGCCGAGCGCCTCCAGCTCGACGTCGTTCTGCCGTCGATCCGGAATGCGAGTGACCCGCGCTCGCATGAAGGGCTCGAGCGACACGCCGCTGAGCACGCGCATGCGACCGAGCCCGTTGAGCACGACCGAATAGTTGCTCGGGCCGAGCCGGATCACCTTCACGACGCGGGCGATGGTGCCCACCCGGAAGAGATCGTCGAACGTGGGCTCGTTGGTCTCGGGCTTGTGTTGGCTGACCACCCCTACGTAAGCCCGCTCCTGCCCCAGGAGCTCCTGCACGCTGCGGAGGTCGGCACCGTTGTCGAGCAGGTGCGTCGCGAACGAGTGGCGGAGCGTGTGGGGCGAAATGCTCGGATCCAGACCCACGGCACGCAGGTACTTGTCG
>JAUHZF010000538.1 GCA_030426145.1 Polyangia bacterium | reverse complement strand
GCCGATCAAGGACGCGGTGACGGCCGATCGCGACTTCGTCGTGCCGCTCGACGCGGAAGCCTTCGGCTTCTCCTGGTTTGATGGCCTGCTGCCGAAGTCCACGAATGACGACGACCCAGGTAACGACCCACTGCAGGTAGAGCGGGCGCGTGGCGCCCTTCGCGAGATTGCGGACCTCTATGCCCTGTCGACCGGTGGTCGCCTCTCCGAGGCCCTCTTGCAGGCCCTCCGCGCAATGAAGGAAGCCGTCGAGCTCGCCGACGGGATGGCCGACGACATCGATGATGATGATGATGCACCGCCCGACGAGAACAGCCCCCTCGGGCGGCTCATCGCCTTCGTCCGCGTGCTCGAGGCGCGTGCAGGACTCCGCGGCGATGGCGAAGGCCGACCCGTAGGGCTGGCACCCCAGGAGGAGCTGCGAGCTCTGCGGGTATCGTCGTGGATTCGCATTGAGATGCTCAAGATGTGCCCCCCGGGTCCCGATGGCGTCTACGACGCGAAGCGCCGGTGGGAGGCGCATAAGCGGGAGATGGGCACCGACGACATCGACGGCGCCGACGAGGAGCGAGCGGTGCGGCTGGTCGACGCTCTCGCCCGAGAGCTCGGTCGCGCGACGGCCCTGCCGTCGAGGCTTCTCTTGGGGCTCCAGTCCCGCCGCGTCGGGCGTTGCCTGCAGGCCGACGCGGGCAAGCTGCCGAGCTACCTCGAAGCGCTGAAGGCCTTGGACGCGGACCCCTCGGACGCCCTCACCCGCGAGCTCGCCATCCATGCCTTGTGGGCCGAGGCGCAGAAGTCGGCGCGAGACATGCGCGAGGGTGCACAGGCGGCCGCCGTTCGCGACAACCGCCGAGTGCTCGAAGGCATCGAGGCAGCGCGGCGCAAGCTCGAGACCTGTGAGCCATCAGCGGCGCGAGGGGCGCAGGAGGAGCTTCGTCTCCTTGAGCAGATCGCCGAGCAGCGCGGCCTCGTCGTCGAGGAAGGAGGAGCCGATGCGGCCGAGCAGTAGGCAGGAGTTCATCTCCTTCGCGTTCAACCAGGGCTTGCGCGAGGACGTCTCGGAGCGCTCGGCGCCGTCGCCACCGATGGTGACGCTGCTCGAGAACGTGCAGATCGACAAGCGCGGCGACTTCGTGGCGCGGCCCGGGTTCACCGCCGTGACGGCCACGTCGACCGATAGCGGCAATCCCAACGTGCCCGCACCACGCCACCTCTTCAGCACGGGGCGCGAGCTCTGCGCCATCACCGCGCACGACCTCTACGGCTACCTCGACGAGAAGGATCGCTGGGCCTACCGCGGTCCGGTTGCGCCGGGGACGGGGCGGGCGCGCACGGCCTTCCGCGATGGCGCGTCCTACCCGCTGTTCGATGTCGATGGCTCGTCCTCGTACGCCCTCGGCGTGGTCGACAGCACGCGCAGGCTCGACCTCGACACCGGCTTCACGACGCCGAGCGGGCTCAGCTACGAGGTGCGCTTGGCTCGCCTGGAGTCCGACGACTTCCAGCTCGTGAACTACAACACCACGACGGCGACCTACACCAATGGCTACGCGTCCCGCTCGGTCGCGTACGGGGAGAACGCCCACCCGCTTTGGCTCGAAGGGACGAGCGGCCCCGTGGCACTGAAGGGCGCGCCTTACACGCTCGGGGATGTCTCGTTCCCCTCGGCCGCAACCATTGCCTCGGACGTCTACTACCCCGGCCGGAGCACGCTCCGTATGTACGATGCACGCGGCTGGGATGAGGAGACATGGGTCCTCGCTTACATCGAGCACGAGGCGCAAGAGGTCGAGCTGTGCAAGTGCGACACGACGCCGGCCATCACCTCGAATGTCACCATCCAAGACGAGGCCCCGTACACGCGCGTCGCCATCGCGGTAGACCCCGACGACGATGCCATCTTCGTCTTCTGCGTGGCCGACGACGGAGAGGCCACGGCCGAGCTCCTCGTCTACCGCTACCGCTACAGCACCCTCGAGCTCGTGTGGGGTCCCATCACGATCTACACCGCCGACGATGCCGGCTACACGTTCACGAACCTCGGCATCGAGGTCGGCACGAGCGACAGCGCCGACCGCCTCGGGATGGTGTGGACGCAGTCGTCCAACCTCGGCGATGGCGTCAACATCGACGAACCGGTCGCGATGTCGGCCTACATGGACGCGGACGGGACGAACCTCTCCTCGGTCGCGAAACACTTCAACGAAGTGACGTGGAGCAGGCCGTGGTGGCACGACGGTCAGCTCTACTCCGCGACCTGCTCGGCCGTGACGCATGGGCTCGCGAGCGACAGCGGCGCCACGGGCTTCGAATACGAGCCACCCAATGGGACGTACCCGGGGGAGATCTTCGACCTCAACCTCGTGGTCCGCTGGCCCTCGCCCGAAGAGAAGCTGAACCTTGGGGGCTGGTACGTCGGCGCCTTCAATGTGGGCTACGCGCACTCTCGCGACATCGGCTCGTGCGCGTCGGTCTACGCGCCCTCGAGCGGCGTCTACGCTTGGGGCAACGCATCCACCTCGCGCTACTCGGTCGACTACGGCCGCGCCTTCATGGCCGAAGAGCTACGCCTCGACACCACGAAGACGCCGCTGGCCGCGAAGGTAGGCGAGAGCGGTGCGGCCATCATCGGCGGCACGATGAGCATGTGGTTCGACGGCGAGCTCACGATGGAACTTGGGCAGCTCACGAGCCCTGTGCCCTACGGCGACTTCACCGAGAACGCCACCGGGGGCAGCTACTCCAACGGTGACGAGACCTACTACACAGCCTCGCGCTCGACGTTCGATGCCGCTGGCTACCTGCACCGCGGTCCGCCCAGCTTCTCGGTTAAGAACACCATCGTCGGCGCGGGGAGCGCGCGCAGCCTGAACCTGAGCTTTCACACCGGGCCGTCGAACCGCTCGCTCACGAGGCCCAACCAAGTCGACATCTACCGGTCCGACACCGGCGAGAATCCCCGCCTGGTGGTGCCGCCCAGCGTGTCGCTGAAGGAGGCACCCGACGCCCACAACACCGACGCCTTCGAGGACCTTTTCAACGTGACGGACCTCACGGGCCGGGACCCGCTCTACATCAGCGGAGGAGCCCTCGAGGCGGTGCACCCCGAGGGGGCGCGCATCCCCGTCGTGGTCGACGGCCGCGCGTGGCTCGGCGGCTTCTGGCGGCGCAACCGCGTGCAGTACAGCAAGCCGATCGCTCCGGGGACGGCGTCGGAGATCGCCGTGGCCCCTGAGTTCAACGAGGGCTTCAGCATGACCATCGACGGGGATGATGAGGTCACCGGCCTGGCTTCCCTCGACCGCGCGCTCGTCATCTTCACCAAGTCCGCCGTCTACCTGAACACCGGCGAGGGGCCCAACGACGACGGCAGCAACCCCAACGGCTTCAGCGGGCCGCAGCGCGTCAGCAGCGACGCTGGCTGCATCGAGGCCCGCTCCGTCGCCAGCTACCCCGAAGGCGTGCTGTTTCAGTCGAAGGCTGGCATCTACCAACTCGACCGAGGGCACACGGTGCGCTTCATCGGCGACGCCGTGCGGGACACGCTGGCCAGCTATCCCATCATCACGAGTGCTGTCGTAGTAGCAAGCGCCAGCCAGGTGCGGTGGACCATCCAGAACACCGCCGGGAACGAGGGGCGCGTGCTCATCTACGACTACCGCGCCGACGCGTGGATGACGTGGGCCATCAAGTCGGCGTCGGACACGGAGGTGGTGCCGCAGGCCGCCGCCCTCCACGAGGATGTCTACTACCTCGCCGGCGCCGATGGTTCCCTCTGGAAGGAGGACAGCGCCGCCACGGTGGACGCTGGCTCGGTCGCCATCTCAAAGAAAGTCCGCACGGGGTGGTTCCAAGGCGGTCGACATGGTGGCTACCACCGCTTGCAGAAGCTCTACGTGCTGGGCGAGCGGCGGGGGAACACCAACGTCACGGTGACCATCTCGACGAACTTCCACCCAGACCCGGGCGGGAACGACCAGACGTACACGTGGAGCGACGCGGACCTGCAGACCCTCCCTCGCTTGCCCGATCTCGCGCTGCGCATGCGGCCTCGGCAGGGGAAGGCGAACGCACACCAATTCACCATCACCGACGACGGCACGGGCCAAGGCTTGCGTCTGTCGGGACTTCGCTTCGACGTCGTCTTGCGCTCCGACGGGGCGAAAAGCGCCATCGCCGAGGCATGAGAGGAGACGGCATGGGACGACGCAAGATTCTCCCCCACCAGGGCACACGCGAGGTCGAGGACCTGGCCGGCGCCGTTCGCGACGGCCAGCGTCAGCGCAACGACACACCCTACGGCGACGACGGCCGGCTGCTGAAGGACGTTCGTCTCGAGGCGACGAGCGCGAAGGAGGTGGCCCACGGGATGAAGCGCCGCCCCCGTGGATGGCTTCCCGTTACCGTGCGCGCTGACGCCTCGGCGGAATACCCCGTGCAAGCGAAGGAGCCCGACCGGGAGCTGCTCTACCTCCACAACTACGGCGCGAGCGTCGTGGTCTGCGACATCTGGGTCTGGTGATGCGCAAGACTCGTGCTGGTAACCTCTGCCGTGATGCGACTACGAGCCCTTCTCTTCCTGGCCTTCGGATTGGGCACGTTCGGCTGCCAGTCGGTCTGCGAAGAGGCGACGGACAAGCTCGAGGAGTGCGAGCTCTTCGACCGGTACAACATCTCGTCGCAATCGGACTGCGACGACTTCTACGGCTGCCTCGCAGAGTGCACCCTCGAGTTCGACTGCGATGCGCAGGAAGTGGCGGGCACCACCTACCCCGACAAGTCCGAGGCATCGAAGCAAGCGGAGCGCTGCTTCTCGGACTGCGTCGTGCCCTAGACCGCACCGACTGCGCTACTTCTTCGTGCGGCCCTT
>JAUHZF010000139.1 GCA_030426145.1 Polyangia bacterium | reverse complement strand
AGCTGCGTCTCGAGGCGGGCGATGAGCACCGGGAAGTCGATGGGTTTGCTGACGTGGTCGTTGGCGCCGTGGGCAAGGGCCTCGACGATGGCGTCGCTCTCGCGCTTGGCCGTGGCCATGAGCACGGGCAGCTGCACCTTCGTGTAGCGCTCGCGAATGGCGTCGAGGACCTCGAGCCCCGACATGTTCGGCATCATCCAGTCGAGGACGACACAATCGAAGCTCTCCGTTTCCAGGCAGGCCAAGGCCGAGGGGCCATCGCACTTCGCCACGACCTCGAAACCCTTGCGCCGTAGCCGTCGAACGAAGAGGTCGCGGTTGTCGTCGTTGTCGTCGACCACCAGCACACGCCGCGAGCTCTCCGGCCGTAGCTTCTGGGAGCGGAGGGGCTCCGAGGCACGCTCGTCGCTCACGCCTCGACCCCCTTCGCGGTGAGGACCGCTTCGAGCTTGCCGAGCAGCCGCTTCAGATCGACCGGCTTGGTGTCGTAGTCGTCAGCCCCGGCGTCGAGGGCACGCTGACGGTCGCCCGCCATCGCATGGGCGGTGAGCGCGATGACCTTGATGCCAGCCGTGGCCTGGTCACCCTTGAGCAGGCGCGTCGCTTCCCAGCCATCCATCACCGGAAGGCTCAGGTCCATCAGGACCACCTCAGGTAGCTCGGCCCGGGCCGCGGCAACCCCCTCCGCACCGTCGACGGCCACCGAGACCTCGTGGCCTTTGCGACGCAGTCGGCGAGCGAGCATGTCCTGATTGTCCGGGTTGTCTTCTACCAGGAGGATTCTGGCCAAAGGGGGGCTCCGGCTGACCGCAGCAAACGAGCCAGCGCCACAATGTACCGCGATGTCGAGCAGACGTCGCGCTTTCAAGGTGCCCGGGCGCTACTTGCCCTCTGCTGGCCTGATAGCTGGCGTCATGGCTTGCCCTTGGGCTGCTCTTTCAGCTTCTGGGCGACGCGATCGGCAATGAGAGCCACCGGGGGCGCGCCGAAGCCGAGGAGGGCGTCGTGGAAGGCCTTGAGGGAGAATGCATCTCCGACCTCGGCCTTCAGCCGCCCTCGCAGCTCGAGGATCTGCAGCTTGCCCAAGGTGTAGGCGAAGAAGCCCGGGTCGAACGTGGCCCGCACGGCTTGTTCGCGGGCCGTGGCTTTGTCTTGGAAACACTGGGTCTCGAAGAGCTCGGCCACCTGCTCGAGATTCATCTCCCCGGTGTGCATGCCGATCGACGCTACGAAGCGGCAGTTGCGCAGCAGCGCATCCGAGAGCTGGCCGAGCCGGTTCTGAGGGTCGTCCTCGCCAAAGCCTTCTTCGACCATGAGCTGCTCCGTGTAGTGCGCCCACCCCTCGGTGAACGAGTAGCTCTCGCCGACCCGCTGGATGCGGGTCTTGGCCTTACGGATCCACAGCCCGTGCAAGAAGTGCCCGGGATAGACCTCGTGCACCGAGGTCGACATGAGCACGCCATAGGGGAAGATGTAGGCCTCCTGCTCCGCGGCCGGCCATGTCGGGTCGGGCAGGGTGATGTAGTAGTAGGCCTCGCGCGCCGGGTCGTAGGGCCCCGCCATGTTGAGGAATGCCGCGTTGTAGCGCATGTAGGGCGGCGTCTCCTTCACCGTGCATGCATCGTCGCTGGGGATGGTGACCAACCCCTTGTCGACGATGAAAGCCCGGGACCGCTCGATGAGCTTCTCCGCCTCTGCGATGAGCGCGGTTTTGTCGGGTCGCTTCACCTTCACGCGGTCCTTCAGCGCGAGGTAGGCGTCCCGGTTTCGTTTCAAGTCGGCATCAGCGATGGCGCGAAACTCGGCCAGCTCGTAGCGGCGGCCCTCCTGTGCCTCCACGAACGCGAGGTACCGCTCGGTACCGAGCACGTGAGCGTCAGCGCTGGCCCGCGGGAGCCAGTCGTTCTGCAGCCGGTCGGCGATGTCGTCGGCCGCCTGGGCGAGCACGCCGTTCGTCTTGGCGAACTGCGCGTCGAGGGCTGCGTCCTTCAGGGCCGCGACCACCTTGGGCACATCATCGCGGAGGTAGGCGGCGTAGCCTCGGTAGGCCTTGATGGCGGTCTCGACCACCGGGCGACTCAGCACCGGGTCGAGGTTCTTCAGAATGTGGTCGACCTGCTCGAGGGCCGCCTTCTCGTGGGCCACCACCTGCGCCATGCGCTGGGCCGCCGGGGCATAGGCGAAGTCGATGTAGGTCGAGACGTCGAAGAGCCCTGTATAGAAGCGCGGGTCGGTAAAGGGTCGCCGTCGCTCGGCGAGGTCGAAGTGCTCGAGCCGCGCCCGGCTCCGTAGGATCGCGCGATCGAGGGCCCTCTGCGGGTCTGGTCCGTCCCCGTCGAGCTTGTGCAGCACGGCCTCGAGCCACGCCCGGTGCGCCTCGAGGCTCGCCCGGCTGTAGTCGGGCACGCGCCCATCGTACTTGCGTAGACCAATGGTGCGCCCCCACCCCGGTCGTCGTTCCAGCCATGCGTCGAGGATGGCGTCGGGGGCGTCGGGCACCTCGGGCGGTGCCGGGGCGACGGCCGAGGGCGCGGCCGTCGCCGCGGGGCCCGGCGGAGGCGGCGGGGATGGCGGCGGACCACAAGCGACGAGGGCGAGCAGCGGGAGCAAGCGCAGACGCATGGCCACGATCCTCAGGGGGCCGCGATGACGCGGTCGATGATCGCGTCGGCGTGCCGGATGGCGTGGTCGAGGCTGAAGCATTGGGCGAGTTGCTCCGGGCTCATGGCCGACTTCACCTCCTCGTCCGCGGCGAGAAGCTCCTGGAAGCTCCCCTTCCCCTCGAAGGCGGCCATGGCCGCGCGCTGCACCACCACGTAGGCCTCCTGACGGGGCCGGCCCGAGCGAACCAGCGCGAGGAGTACTCCTTCGCTGAAGCAGCGCCCACCGGTGAGGGCGAGGTTGTGGTCGAGGCGCTCGGGATAGACCACGAGGCCTTTCACCAAGCGCGTGGTGCGGTCGAGCATGAAGGCGGCCGTGGCCGTGGCGTCGGGGCCGATCATACGTTCGACCGAGGAGTGCGAGATGTCGCGCTCGTGCCAGAGAGCCACGTTCTCGAGCGCGGGCACCACGGCGCCGCGCACGATGCGGGCGAGGCCGCAGAGGTTCTCGCTGAGGATGGGGTTGCGCTTGTGAGGCATGGCACTGCTCCCCTTCTGGCCCACCGTGAAGGCTTCTTCGGCCTCGCCGACCTCGGTGCGCTGCCAATGGCGTACGTTGGTGGCGAAGCGCTCGATACCGGCCGCGATGGCACCGAGGGCACTGAAGTAGACCGCGTGCCGGTCACGGGCCACCACCTGCGTCGCCACCGTTTCGGGCTCGAGGCCGAGGCGGCCGAGGGCGTCGGCCTCGATCTCGGGTGAGAGGTGGGCGTAGGTGCCCACCGCGCCTGCCATCTTCCCCACCGCGATCTCGTCGCGGGCGGCACGCCACCGGGCGCGCCCACGCTTGACCTCGGCCAGGTGCCCCGCCAGCGCGAGACCGAAGGTGGTGGGCTCTGCGTGGATGCCGTGGCTGCGCCCCATCAGCGGTGTGCGGCGGTGCTCCTCCACGCGCTGGGTCAGGGCCATCACCAGGTCGTCGAGTCGGGTCGTGATCGCGTCGGCCGCGCGCACCATCAGCAGTGCGAGACTCGTATCGAGCACGTCGCTGGAGGTCATGCCGTAGTGGAGCCAGCGCGCGTCCTCGCCGGCGAGCTCCTCGACGTGGGTGAGGAAGGCGATGACGTCGTGTTTCACCGTGCGCTCGATCTCGCCAATACGGTCGGGGTCGAGGGTGAGGTCCTGGGCCTCGATGCGCTCCGCCACGCCCTCGGGCACGATGCCCGCGCGCTCGAGCGCGGCGCAGGCGGCCAGCTCGACCTCGAGCCAGGTGCGGTACTTCTCGGCCGGGGACCAGAGCTGGGCGAAATCGTCGGGGGTGTAGCGCGGGATCATGATGCGGGGGTCATACCCCGAGCCCGTCATCGAAGCACAGTGGTGATCTCGCAGCCCCGCCGGGTCACGACCAGGGTGTGCTCGAACTGGGCCGAGAGCGCGCCATCCTCGGTGACGACCCGCCATCCATCCGCGCACATGGTGACCTCCGCTGCGCCGAGATTGACCATGGGCTCGATGGTGATGGCCATGCCCGCTCGCAATCGCAGCCCTCGCCCCGCCGGGCCGTGATGAGCGACGTGGGGCGCCGCGTGCATCGCCCGACCGATGCCGTGGCCGCCGAAATCACGCACCACCGTGCATCCCTCGCGCGCGGCGAGTTCCTCAATCGCAGCTCCGATGTCGCCGAGCCGCACGCCATCGCGCACCACCGCGATGCCCGCATCGCGGCACCGCTCGGCCACCGAGACCACGTGCCGGGCTTCAGGAGACGCTTCCCCGACGACGAACGTACGCGACGTGTCGCCGTGGTAGCCCTCGAGCTCAGTGGTGACGTCGACGTTGATGATGTCGCCGGGCTCGATGCGCTCCTCGTCACTGGGGATCCCGTGGCACACCACCTCGTTGCGGCTGGTGCAGACGGCAGCGGGAAAACCGTGGAAGCCGAGCTGACTCGGCCGGCCTCCGAGCGACGCCGTATGCGCACGCACCAGCCGGTCGATGTCGCCGGTCGACATGCCGGGTCGCAGTGCCCGCCCGACCTCGGCCAGCGTCATCGCCGCCGCCTGCCCCGCACGACGCATCCGCGCCACCTCGCCTGCCCTCAGGATCGCCACGCTCACCTGCAGTGAATGCCGAACATGCTCAGCGAGCGCCAATACCGATGGGGTATCGCCTCGAGGTTCGAGGTTCGAGGTTCGAGGTTCGAGGTTCGAGGTTCGAGGTTCGGGGTTCGAGGTTCGAGGTTCGAGGTTCGAGGTTCGAGGTTCGAGGTTCGAGGTCCTCGAGTACGAGACTCGAGCTCAGCTCACTTTGCGTTCGGCTGCGAACAGCTCCCGGAGTTGCTCGCGCGCCATGTGGTCGCCGGGGTTGATGCGAAGCGAGCGTTCGAGGCTCAGTCGCGCCGCGGCGTGGTCACCCGCTCCCTGAAAGTGGGAGGCGAGCTGGGCGAAGCTCGTCGCGAGCTCGGTGCGTTGTTGGGGGTCGCCGATCGTGGTCGCCCGCACCAGCAATCGCTGGCACAGCACGGGGTGACCGGTGTCGAGCGCGATGCGGGCGAGGTTGAGCAGCATGCGCTGGTCGTCGGGGCATCGGCTCGCCAGCTCCTCGAGGGCCTGTTCGGTGGTCACGTTCAACATGTGCACCGAAGAGATTCGCAAGTCGCGTGCCGCGCCCAAGTGGCCGTCTCGACGTGCGACCAGCGTTCGCGTCGCCGGCCCGCTGACGCCTCGGGTCAGCGTCTTGGCGGCGGGTCTGGCCCCTCGCGCGGACCACCGCTTCGCTCTCCGTGCGCCTCGCGGAGCGCGTCGTCACGCTCCGCGAGCATGCGACGGGCGCGCGACAAGAAGCGTTCCCCCGCGGGGAGGAGCTGCATCCCCTGGGGGGTGCGACGAAAGAGGGCGACACCCAGCTCGTCCTCGAGCGCGTGGAGCTGCCGGGTGAGTGGGGGCTGTGAGATGTGCAGCCGACGCGCCGCCCGGCGCACGGCGCCTTCCTCCGCCACGGCCACGAAGGTCTCGAGTTGCTCGAAGCTCACCCCGCGAGCTTAACCTGCCGTGCCTGTTCGGGGGAGCCGATCAGCGCGCGCGCGTCGGCGCCGCAGTTGAAGAGCGCGTCGAGCGCGGACAACCCCGGGGCGAAGGCGCCGTGGAGCTGAGCGTAGGGGCGTGGCGCAAAGGTCCGTACCTCCAATGTGATCCCCGCGGCCTCGAAGGCGTCTCGGTCGAGGTAGTCGAGGGAACCGGTTCCGGTGACGTAGTGCGTGGCCTCGACGTGGCGCAGAAGGGCGATGAGCCGCTCGGTGGCGCGCTCGGTCACCCCGAAGTCCGAGGCGCAGACCTGGGGCACATCGATGCCCAGTGCGCCGAGGAGATGGTCGATGAGGGCGCGGTTGACGTCGATGAGGCGGTCGTGGCCGCTCGCGAGAATGGCCGCGACCCCCTCGAAAGTGCGGTCGAAAGCGGGCGCTCGGCGGTAGGCGTGGCGTAGCGTATCGACGAGCTTGTCCATCCGGGCGCCCGGATGAATGCGCACCTCGTCGATGCGCTGCTCACGTGGGCCTTTGACCACCGGCAAGGTGAGCCACGCGGGTCCCTGAGCCGTCTTGATCTTGTCCCGATGGTGCCAGCCCCGGCGCAGGAACTGGACGTCGTCGAGAACGAGGTAGAGGTCGCAGTCCACCAGCCGGTCGAAGAAGCCGAGCCAGGGGGCGAAGTCGGGTTGATGGATACAGACGCGTTTCACGACAGACACTCCGTGATGAGAGAGACGACGCGCTCGAGCCCTCGTCCGTCGACGAGGGCTTGGCCCGCGCGCGACATGGCCCGCCGGGCGTCGCCGTCGACGAGGACCGGCTGGAGCTTCTCGGTGACCGAGGGGCCGAGGTCGCCGTGCGCACCGAGGTCGATCACGGTGCCGGCGTCGGCAAAGAAGGCGATGTTCGCCGCTTCGTGGTCCTCGCCCGCCGTGGCCGCAGCCACCGTGCCCAGGGCGGCGAGCTCGTAGAGCATGCTCCCTCCCGCGCAGAGCACCAGGTCGGCTTCGGCCATCTCGGCCACGAAGTCGTCGCTGGTGGCGACGATGCGGTGCGGGTGCGCAGCCATGGCTTCTTCGAGACGGGCGCCGTACTGGCTGGCCGGCCCTCGATTGACCCGCAGCTCGAGCGGTCCAGGCACCACACGTAGCAAGTCGAGCATGCGCGGTGCGATGCCGTGGTCGTCACTGCCACCGAATGCGAGCAGGATTCGATGGGCGCGTTCGGCCGGGACGCGCCCGGGTACGATGGCCGCGGTCACCTCGTCGCGGAGCGGAGCAAAGGCGGGCCCCTCGTGCAACGCCGCGCGCGCGAGCGCGGCGTCGTAGGCCCCCCACGACGACACCAGCGGATTGATGACGTGATCGGCGACCGCGAGCCCAGCCCCAACATCGTCGAAGGTGACGAGGCGAATCTGGGGGTGGGTGCCACGGTAGCGACGAAGGGACTCCCCCTGGGCGAGCATGTCGACCAGCAGCACACGCGGGCGAAGGCCGGCGGGCATGAACGCCCCTTCGTCGACCGGATGGACCGGCGTCAAGAGCTGCTCCGCTTCACTCCCCCGGGTCGTCACGAAGCCGACCTCGAGCCCGCGTGCGCGCAGGACCTCGGCCAGTCCGCACTGGCGCTGCACGTGACCGAGCCCCCAACGGTGGCCGCCTTCGAGTCGGATCGCGACGTCCATCTCTCAAGCCGCGTGAGAAGCCACCCCGAGCGCCTGCGTGAGCGCGTCGACGACGAAGTCGATCTGGGTCCCACGCATGGTGGGGAACAGCGGCAAGGAGAGGATCCGCGGCGCAATGGCATCGGTCACCGCGAGCTGCGTCGCACCCTCGTAGGCGGAGAAGGTGTGGATGGGCCGGTAGTGAATGCTGGTCTGAACCCCCGCCGTGGCCATGCCACGCATGACCGCTTCGCGATCCGTTCCTGCCGGGAGCAGCACCGGAAACACGTGGAAGCCGTACTGGCCGTCGCGATCGGCGAAAGGCACCCCGACTCCGGGAAGCCGATCGGCCACCTTCTCGCGGTAGTGCAGCACGTGGCGTCGACGGGCGGCGTGCGCACCGGGCAGCTTGGCGAGCTGCACGATGCCGAGGGCAGCCCGCATCTCATCCATGCGGTAGTTGAACCCCGGGTCGACCACGTCGTAGGCGAAGGCGTGACCGCGGAAGCGCTGGTAGCTGGAGCTGGTCATGCCGTGGCTCCGCAGCGACCGGACCTTCTCGAGCAGTGCCGGGTCGCGCGAGACGATCATGCCGCCCTCCCCCGTGGTCATGTTCTTGTTGGAGAAGAAGCTGAAGCAGCCGATGTCGCCGACGGTGCCGAGCATGCGCCCCTCGTCGTCGCGCGAGAGCGGCGCGTGAGCTGCATCCTCCACCAGGGCGATGTCGTGTTCGCGACATATGGCCCGCAGCGCCTCCATGCGGCACGGGTAGCCCGCGAAGTGCACGGCGATGATGGCCTTGGTGCGCGGCGTCACCTTGGCCGCGACGTCGCCGGGGTCGAGGGTCCAGTCGTCCTCGCCGACCACGTCGGCGAAGACGGGGCGGGCGCCGCACTGGACCACGGCGTTGGCATCGGCCACGAAGGTGAGCGCAGGCACGATCACCTCGTCGCCAGGGCCCACGCCGAGCGCGGCGAGCGCGAGATGCAGCGCCACCGTGCAATTCGAGACCGCGACGGCGCCCTCGGGGGCCAGCTCGTGGGCTTCGGCGAAGGCACGCTCGAAGCGCCCGATCCGCGGCCCCATGCTGAGCCAGCCGTCCTCGAGAACCTCCATCACCGCCTCGCGCTCGAGGTCGCCGAGCACGAGGTCGAAATACGGAACCGCCCAGGTGGTCATACCTCGAGCCCCTCTCTGCGATAGCGCTCCGGGACCCGGAGCTGCACCAGCTTCTCGGCGCCCTCGACGTACTTGTCGGCCACCACTTGGTGCTGGCCCACCTTGATGGGCGTGGCGTGGGTGGCGAGGGGCAGGTAGCACTTGGCGCAGGGCTCGAGCGACTGGCAACCGCGCTGGGCGGCGTGCGCGGCTCGCGCCTGCGTCATCTCGGGTCCGTGCCAGATGGCGTGGATGGTCTGTTCGTTGGCATCGCCGACGGGGTACTCCTGACGCTCGTCGTTGGCGCACATCATCGCCGTACCGTCGGCACCGATGGTCAGGCGCTGGTAGAGCTGGGGGCAGGCGAAGTCGGGGATACGCGGCTGGGCGCTGATGTCGCTGTGGAAGTCGATGAGCGGGTTGGCACTCACCAGATCGGTGATGGGGGCGAAGATGTCGTAGAAGGCATCGGGGTCATCTTCGATGGCCGGCAGCACGGTCTGCACCTTGATGACGGGCTTCACCTTGCCCGCCGCCCGCTTGATGCGCTGGTAGTTGGCGATCTTCTCCACCGCGCGGTCGAACTTCGCCGGCTTGCGGATCTTCTCGTAGACCTCGCCGATGCCGTCGAAGCTGATCGTGAGCCAGTCGAGGCCCGCGTCCATCAGCTCGACGAACATCTCTTCGTCGAGCTTCACCCCGTTGGTGAGGGACGACACCTCCGCGATGCCCGCCTTCTTCGCATAGCGACAGGCCTCGACGATCTTGGGGTGGAGGAAGGACTCGCCCCGGTAGCTGAGGCGAATCGAGTAGACGCCCCCCGCCACGCACTCGTCCACGAGACGGGTGAACAGGTCGAAGTCCATGAGCTTCGCATTCACGTGCTTCCGAAACTCGGGGCTGATCGTGTAGCACATGGGGCAGCGCAGATTGCAGACGCTCGAGAGCTCCAGATCGACGTGCAGCGGGTAGTCCGCGACATGTTGCTGCGTGGCGAAGGCAGTCCACTGGCGCCGGTTCTCGGCGTAGCCCTCCTCACAACCGTGGCCGCGGTTGCGCTCGAAGGCGGCCAAGCGCTCGGGCGGTTCGAGGTGGAACTGCCCCTTGTTGATCGGGGTGGTCGTCATGCGTGCCCATGACTGCACGGAGCGTGCCCGCAAAAAGCCCTGCATCCTGGGTGGGATCGCAGCAGAAGCGTCAGCGAGCCGGCGAAGAAGCGTCAACGCGCCGACGGCCGCGCCCGGCAGAGCCCCATCTTCGGGCCGCTGGCGCCACCCGGGCGTCGGCACGTCGGGTGCATTGCGAGGGGCCGGAGGTTTCCATGTCCGACCCGTCCTTCTTCATCGCCGGTGACCAGCACCTCGCCGTCCTCGACGGATACCCCGAGCTCGAGGTCGTCGTCGCGCCTGGATTGCGCTTCCGTCACTTCTTCGACGGGAGGCCGGCCGCGAGCCGCATCCTCGAGGTTCTCGCGGGCACGGGCCCCTTCATCCTCAGCATCGGCGCTCAGGACGTCTTCGACGTGTGTGAAGCCGCGGCCCGAGACGACGTCGAGACCACGGTGGCGGACCTGGTTCGGGCCGCCGACACCCTCTTCGCCGCCCTCGACGGCGTCGCCTGGATGCTGTTCCCGCAGCCACCCATGACCTACGACCACCTCGACGCCGAGGACGTGGGACGGGTGGCGATGAAGGTGCAGCGCACCCTCGCGGCGCGGGCGGAGGCGGCCGGCTGGGAGGTGCTCGATCCGTTCGGGGTGCTCGACGGCGCCTACACCGACTGGAGCGAAGCCGTCTCTCGGTTGCCCGAGCTCTTCGTCGAGGCCCCGCTGTGGCAGCTCCCCATCGACCCCGAGCGTGCGCTCGTCGCAGCGCCACGCGACCCGGCCGCCCTACCCCGACCAGCACCTCCCTCCCCCGACGTGGTGGTGGAGGAGGTGGCGTGATGGCGGACGCTCGCGTCGGGGTGATCCTGCAAGCCCGCATGGGCTCGAGCCGTCTCCCCGGTAAGGTGATGCGACAGCTCGATGGCGGGCCCCTCATCGCATCCGTCGTGCGTCGTCTCCGCGCCATCGAAGGTGTGCAGGAGGTGGTGATCGCCACCTCGACGCACGAGGGCGAGACGCCGCTCGTCGCCTGGGCGCGCCACGCAGGGGTCGAGGTTTTTCGAGGAGACGAAGACGACGTGCTCGACCGCTACGTTCGGTGCATGGAGACCCACCGCTTCGACGCGGTGGTGCGCGCGACGGGGGACAACCCCATGGTCTGCCCCATCGAAGGGAGCCGGTTGGTCGACCTCTTCCGGCGCGAGGACGTGGACTACGCCACCGCGGCAGGCACCACGAGTGGCCTCCCGGTCGGAGCTGGGCTCGAGATCTTTGCAGCAGAAGCGCTCCGCGTCTCGGCCCGGGAAGGCACCGAGCCCCACCACCGGGAGCACGTCAACGAGCTCATCCTCGAGCAGCCCCATCGCTTTCGGTGCCGGAGCCTCGTCGCGCTACACGCCCACCAGGCCTCGTCGCTGTCGCTCACGGTCGACACCCCCGAAGACTTCGCCGCCATGACCGGCTGGTACGCCGCCTATCGGGCGCAGCGAGGCGAAGGCCTCGTGCCCCTCGCCTGGGTGGTCGCCACCCACCACGCGCTCGCGGGGGCCGCATGAGGATCCTCGCGGTCGGCGCGCATTTCGACGACGTCGAGCTCGGTTGCGGCGGCACCATGCTCGCCCAGGGCGCAGCTGGACATGCCCTCGGTGTCTTCGTGGCCACCACGTCGGGCTATGCCCGACCGGACGGGACCGTCATCCGAGACGACGACGTGGCGCGCCGCGAGGGTCTGGCCGCAGCCGAGGCCATGGGCGCGCAGCTCTTCGAGGGCGGGCTCCCCACCTTTGGCGTGGGCTTCGACGAGACCACGCACGCCGCCCTGCTGTCGTGCTTCGACCGATTTCGCCCCGACCTGGTGCTCACACACTGGCCCGAAGACGCCCATCACGACCACCGACAGCTGGGCCTCGCCACCCTCCATTGTTCACGTCGTATCGGGCGCATCCTCACCTACCGCAGCAACTGGGACCCTTCCCCCGGCCGCTTCGAACCTCGCTTCTTCGTCGACATCGAGACGACCCTCGAGGCCAAGCTCGACCTCATCCGCCTCCACGCCTCCGAGTTTCGGCGCACCGAAGGCCGGTGGGAGAGCGCGGTTCGCGCGCGTGCGCGGGACCACGGGGAGCGCGCTGGCTGCCGCCACGCAGAGGGCTTCGAGGTCATCCGCTGGACGACCTCGGGCCTCTGAAAGCAGGTCAACTGGTCTCGACGATCAGGCCGCCCTCGAGCTGCTCGACCTTGGCCGTCGCGCCCCATCGCGCGAAGCAGGACCGCGCCTCCTGGGCGTAGGCGCGAGCCGGCGTGCGCGCGCCGCGCCCGAGGTGGAACCTCGCTGCGAGCTCGTTGCCGACCGCCTCCTCGATCACGAAATGATGTGATGCCGCCTGGGCGATGGCCTGGTCGTAGAGCATCAGGGCATCTCCGTCGCGCCCCTCGAGTCTCGCCAACTCGGCCTTCACCATCGAGATCCGATGGTCGAGGTTCACGGGGGAGGCTTCGCGCCACGCCTCGAGCCGCGTCAAGCAGCCCTTGGCCTGGGCGAGTCCCGTCGCGTCGGGACCGTCCGCTGCAATGGCGAGGGCGAGGTACTGCTGAAACCAGATCTGATGGTAGGTCGAGAGGGCCCCGTCTTCGTAGGCAGCGCAGGCCTCAGCCCGCTCGCGGGCCGCGCCCGGCGCTCCGAAGAGGAAGCGCACGAAGGTGCCGAGCAGGCCGAGAATGAAAGCTGCCCCTCGTACGTTGGCCGCGCGCATCTTGGACATGAACGCGTCCTCGTCGTAGTCGGGCCCCACGAGCCGGGTTGGGTCCTTGGCCTCTCCGCGCAGGTTGGCGACGACCTGCCCGTACTGGGCGGTGCACACGAGTGGTGGGCGTTGTCGGTGGTGTCGAAGCAGCGAGATGTTGCGCCGCGCGATGCCCGCCATCTCCTCGAGGGGCGTGCCGGCGTAGAACCCGTAGGCGACGGAGATGTGTAGCGCCCAGCCCGCGAACTCCAGGTCACCCACGTCCATGGCGCGCTGAAAGATGCGGCGCTCGGGTTCGAGGGTTGCGCTCACCGGCTCCACGAATGCGTTGATGTGGGTACGCACGACGTGCTCGGTCTTGGGCTGGGCCGCACGGTGCTCGGAGCGCTCGGCGAGGGCGAGGGCCAGGGCCCCCGTGCGGTAGGCGAGCGGCGTGGCCCCGGTGGCGTTGAGGACCAGGCCGAGCACGGCGAAGCCGTAGCCCGACGTGTCACCGAGGCCATGGTCGAGCGTGGCCTCGACCATGAGGCACGTGACGATCGGCACCAGCTCTGGCGCGGCGAGGTAACACGAGCTGAGGACCCCATGCGCGACCCGCATCACCGCCGCCGCTTCGGGGTCCGACGCCATGGGGAGGGACTCGAGCTGTGCCGCCTCACGCCCTTCGAGTCGCGCCACGACCCGACCGATGGCGGCCCCGGTGTCCTCCGGGGTGGGATGGCGCGACAGCTCGACACCGAGCTCGCGGAGCACCTCGAACGACAGCGTGATGGCGTCCTGCAGTCGCTGCGCCGACGCCATGGCCTGAATTCGAACCTCGCGGGCGGCGACGCGATCGAGCACGGTCTTCGCCTTCGCGATGGCCACGTCGAGGAGCTGGTTCATGCGCTCCTCGTCGTTGTCGAGGTAAGCCGCGCGCGCGCCTTCGATGTGGATGGCCAGCGTTTCTTCGTAGCTCGTTTCCCAGGCGTCGTACGCGAGGTGGGCATGGGCCCGACGGTAGTAGTCGGCCGCGGGGGCGAACGCCGCCGAGCGCGTCGCACGACGCGCCGCCGAGAGGTTGAGCTCGCGCAGCGCATCCGGGCGGTCGGTGTGGTGGCCGCGGTTGAGGTGCTCGACGAGCTCGAAGAGGCGTCGATCCCGCTCCCCGCTGCCGAGCGACTCCATCATGAAACGCCCGATGCGCTCGTGCACGTCCGCCGCTGCGTCATCGTCGATGAGACTACGCGCCGCCTGACGAACCCGGTCGTGCGCAAAGCGAAACACGATGCGACGTGCGCCGAGGGTGAGGGCCACCGTGCCTTGGTCCCAATCCCCGGTCGCGCTGGGCAGGATGAGCTCGGCCGCGAGCCCGTCGCGGAGCCAATGCAAGGCTTGGCCGCGATCGGTGTCGAGAGCATGAGCGAGCAGGCCCAGGTCGAAGTGGTCGCCCACGCAGGCCGCGACGGCCAAGGCCCGCTGAGATGCGTTCGGCATGCGACGGATCTCGTTGGCCACGAAGTCGACCACGTTGTCGGTGACCGGACGCGCTTGAAGGGCTTCGGCGTCCCACGTCCAGGCGCGGCCTTCGTACTTGAGGATCCCCTCCTCGTGGAGCGCCTCGAGCAGACGGCGCAAGAAGAAGGGGTTTCCTCGGGTCTGCTCGTGACACGTCACGGCGAGCCGGACCCGGCCGGGCAACCGACCGAAGGTGTCGCTGAGGAACTCGAGAACCGCGTCCTCGTCGAGGGGACCGAGCGCGATCGCGATGACGTCGTTCTGCAGCTCGTCGATGGTAGCGAGCGGATGCCCCTCCACGATCTCGTGGTCGCGATAGGCCCCGATGATGAGGGTGTGACGGAGCTCAGGGTGGGCTCTTAGACGGCTCAGCAGCTCGAGCGAGGGCAGGTCGGCCCACTGGAGGTCGTCGAGGAAGAGCACCAGCGGCTCCTCGGGGGTGGCGGTGGCCACGATGAGCTGGGTGATGGCGCGAAGGAAGCGCTCCCGTTGCTGAGCCGGAGGCAGCTCTTCGAGCGGGGGCTGAGGGCCGAGGACTTGCTCGAGCTCCGGCATCATCTCGAGCACGACGCAGCACAGATCGCCGAGGTGTTCACTGAGCCGGTCGCGCCACGCGACGACCTCGTCGGACTCGAGCGTGCCCACGAACTTGGCGAGGCGACCGAAGGCTTGACGGAGGGCGACGTAGGGGGTGCCGCGGTCGAACTGGTCGTACTTGCCCCCGAGGAACAGGGCCGGTCGTGAGCCGAGCCGCGAGAAGAAGGTGCGGACGAGCGCCGTCTTGCCAATACCGGCGTAGCCCGCCACCTTCACGAGCTCGAGGCTCCCAGTGGCGGCCCGGTCGAAGGCGCTGCGCAACACGCCGAGCTCTTCCTCGCGACCGTAGAGCTGCTCCGAGACATGCAGGCCGCCCTCTTCGTCGGATTGACCGCTGCCCACGAGGCTGCCGGTGGCCGCCTCTTCGAAGCTCGCGGCGAGCTCGGCGGCGGTCTGGAATCGCTCCTCGGGATCGACGGCGAGCGCACGCTCGAACCAAGCCTCGAGGGCCTTGGGGGCGCCGATCATGAGCTTCGACAGGCGCTCGTACTTGCGCAGCATGATGGCCGCCCCCAGCGCCGCCCGCCCCGGGCCGACGAAGGGACGCTGGCCCGTCAACGCCTCATAGGCGACCACCGACAGTCCCCACAGATCGGACCGCTCGTCGGAGGGGGCCTGGTCGATGAGCTGCTCGGGTGCCATGTAGACCGGCGTCCCCACGACCGCGCCCACCGCCGTGAGCGTGAGGTCTTCATCGGGATCGGTGGGCTTGGCGAGACCGAAGTCGAGCACCTTCACGAAGAGCTCCTGCTGGTCGGCCACCAGCATGATGTTGTGGGGCTTGATGTCGCGATGGAGAATCCCGAGGCCGTGGGCTTCAGTGAGGACCTGCGCGACCTGATCTACGAGTAGGATCACCTCGTGCAGGGGCAGCGGTCCCGCGCGCTTGAGCCGGCGCACGAGGGGCTCTCCTTCCACCCGCTCCATGACCATGAAGGGCGTGCCGTCGGGGGTGACGCCTTGATCGTAGATCCGCACCCCGTGGGGGTGCACGATGCGCGCGGCGAGCCGTGCCTCTTGGGCGAGGCGCTTACGCATGAGTGGCGTGTCGACCTCGCGGACGAACTTCACCGCGACGTCGATGCCGAGGGTGAGGTGATCGGCGACCCAAACGTCGGCCATGCCGCCGCTCCCGAGGGGCCGCACCAGCTGGACCCGCTCCGTCACGAGCATGCCGGGCGCAGGGGTGCGCGAGGGCAGCGCCTGGTCGTCGATGTCGTGCACGGTCGCGTCTTTGGGGTCGGTCACCGCGACCTCCTCATCACCATGAGGGTGAGCAAAGCGGCCAGGCTGGCCCAGCCACGGGAAGGCGTCGGCTCGCCCACCACGCCACAACCACACCGCCCCACGGGCGCGAGCGGCGGCGGCGCGGTGGCACCACGCGGCAAGTGGATGGCCCCTTCGGTGGCCAGCGGCGACGCATCGGGCATGGGTCCCGCCTCGTAGGCGCCCACGTCAGCCCGCACCCCCGCCATCGGGCGTCGACGCCGCGAGCGCAGGTTGAAGCGGCGGGGCTGATGCGACGGAACCTCCAGCCCCCCGGGGAAAGGCGCATCGGGGTGGGCGGCCATGTCGGGCGTGGCCGCATCGACGAGGGGGCTCGTCGCGCGTGGCCGCAGGTCGAAGGTCGACACGTTCACGAACCCCGGGTCCTTCGCGGAGATGGTGTCGGTGAGCTCAGCGGGCACGTCTTTGGAGCCGGGCGGGATGAAGTTGTGACTGCCGACGATGAGGGCCTTACCGCGCGCCCACCGGACTCGGGCCGTGCGCAGCAGCGTCGTCGGGGCTCCTCCGTCCACGAAGAAGACGTTGTTGTAGAGCTCGAGGCTCTCCACGCCGTCGAACAGACGAACCGGCGACATGCCCGCGTTGCGCATCCAGAACGTATTGTGCGCGAAACGATACCTGCCGTCGGTATCCATCGTGGCGTCGCCCCCCAAACGCACCCCGTGACTGTCGTCGTTGGTCTTGCGCAGCACGTTGCCCACCACATCGCTATCCTCGCGATAGTCGGGCGGATTGTTCACGTCGGGGCCGATGAGCTCGAGCTCGTGAAACCGGGCTCCTTCGATCCAGTTGAAGTAGATCTCGTTGCGCTCGGCGCGGGACTTGACGTTGTTGCCCCCCGTCGCGTCGTGAATGTAGCTGTGCTGGAGGCGGAAGACCGCGCCCGGATACACCGCCTGGTCGGTCGTGACGTAGATCTGGTGGTCGTACTCGCCTCGTCCCGAGTGGTGCACCTCGGTGCGGTCGATGACGAGTGTGCCCGAGTCGGCGTCGGCCGAGTGGATCCCGTGGCCTGGACAGTGGTGAACCAGCAAATCGCGCAGGGTGACGTCGTGGCCGACCACGTACACACAACGTCGCGCGCCGCCCGTCACCTCGATGGACTCGAAGACGACGTGGTTGCCCTCGATGGTGACGGTGTTCTCTCCACCGCGGATGACGGGTCGTTGACCGTCACTTCCCACCACCCCACGAATGACCACGGGCATGCCATCGAGACCGGGGCGTCCGAAGTAGACCTCGGTGTCGTAGGTGCCGGGTGCGAGCTCGATGACGTCACCCGGATTGGCCGTGGCCAGCAGCCCGGAGAGCTGCTCCTCGGTATGCGCGCGTTTGGTCTCGGCTCGGCAGGGCGAGGCCGAGGCGACGAGCAGGCACCCGGACAGCAGGCCGGCCCAGCGGGCCGAGAGGGACAAGCCATGGCCAGCGGCGGCTGGCTCGGCTAAGCCGCCTCCACGGTCCCTCATGAACGTCATTCGTCCCACCCCTCGGATCGCCACGGCATCGTTGGGGGTAGTACCCTCCCGCCAGGGGGGCAACGTCCAGCGAGGTGAGCGGTGAAGGAGCGCATGAGCAAGGCGGTGCTCGTGCTCTGTGGGCTCTACGTCGCTGGCACCTTGCTCGCGGTGGGGCTGCTCCTCGGTCTCAGCGACGGCCACTGGCTGCCCACGGTCATGGCCTTCGGACCGCGGTGGCCGTTGCTGTTGCCGGGGCTCGTCTGCCTCCCGCTGGCCCTCGGCTTCAAGCGCTGGCTCATGGCCGGCGCCTGCGCACTGGTCCTCCTCCTCACGGCCGGTCCCTACATGGGACTGTCAGTCCCCTTCCCCCGCTCCCAGGCCGAAGGTGCGGCCGAGCCCAAGACCCTGCGCATCGGTACCTTCAACCTCCAGGGGCGCGACATCCAGGAGCCCTGGGTCGAGACCCAGCTGAAGGCGATCGACGCCGACGTGGTCGCCCTGACGGAGTGCCGGGGGGAGCAGCACGAAGGTGACCTGTACGGCTACCACACCGCCACCGTCTACGGGCTCTGTCTGTTCAGTCGGCTTCCGATCAAGTCGTTCGAGGCGCGCAACCCCGAGGACGCCTGGGCCCGCAGTGGCAGCGGGGTCGTGCTCCACGCCGTGCTCGACCACGAGGGGCGGGACGTTCACCTCGTGAGTCTGCACCTCGCCACCGTGCGCGGAGGACTCACCAGCCTCCGCTACCTCGAGTTCGAAGGCATGAACGAGAACATCGAGCTGCGGCGATGGGAGTCGGAGATCGCCCGCGCCTTTGCCGACGAGCGAGCCGACGGCCCTCTGGTCGTCGTGGGCGATTTCAACATGCCGGTGGAGAGCGAGATCTACCAGCGCTACTGGGGCGATCTCACCAACAGCTGGGACGAGTGTGGCTTCGGCTACGGCCACACGAAGAGGACGAGCTGGTTCGGCGTGCGCATCGACCACGTGCTCACCAACGACGCCTGGCGCTGCCATGGGGTCGAGGTGCTCGACGGCAGCGGCTCCGACCACGATCCCGTCGTGGCGACGCTCGAGCTTCTCGGAGGGTGACTCGAGGTTCGAGGCTCCGGGTTCGAGGTTCCGGGTTCGAGGTTCGAGGTTCGAGGTTCGAGGTTCCGGGTTCGAGGTTCGGGGTTCCGGGTTCGAGGTTCGAGGTTCGAGCACGAGCACGAGCACGAGCACGAGCACGAGCACGAGACCGAGCACGAGACCGAGCACGAGACCGAGCACGAGACCGAGCACGAGACCGAGACCGAGGTGTAGCGACCCTACGGAAACGCCACTACTGTGCCGCCATGCGCCGCCTTCACCTCTTCGAGCTCGAAGACCAGGCCTGGTGGCCGAAGTTCATCCGCGATGGGATGACGGCCTACCTCTCGCGCATCATGGCCGCCTTCGACATGCTCGCGCCTTTGATGCCGAAGCTCATGGAGGCGGCTGAGCGTTCGGGGGCCGAGCGCATCATCGACCTATGCTGTGGCGCGGGTGGACCGAGCGCGCTCATGGCTTCCGGGCTCGCGGAACGTGGCTCGTCGTTGATGGTGCACGGCACGGATCTGTATCCGAACCACGCGCAGCTCACGGCCGCGGCCGAAGCCTCGAACGGGCGCCTCAGCTACAGCTCCGATCCCGTCGACGCCACCGACGTGCCCGCCCACCTCACCGGGCTGCGCACCTTGTTCAACGGCTTCCACCACATGAGGCCCGAGCTCGCACGGCGCGTGCTCGAAGATGCCCACGACAAACGACAACCCATCGCCATCTTCGAGGTGGTCGATCGCAGGCCGGCCAACCTCATCGGGCTCCCCGCGATTCCGCTCTTGGTGGCCCTGCTCTTGCCGACCATTCGGCCCCTCGACTGGCGCTGGCTTCCGCTGACTTACCTGCTCCCGATCATTCCCCTCGCCGTGGCCTGGGACGGGTTCGTGTCGATGATGCGCATCTACCAACCCGACGAGCTGCGCGAGCTCACGACGGGCCTCGACGGCTTCGCGTGGGACATCGGCCGCATTCGCCTGCCGGCCCCGGGCCCACCGATGTTCGCCACCTACCTCGTCGGGCTGCCGCGCACATGAGCGACGACCTGCTTCAGCTCTGGCCGACCACGCTCCTCAGCCGACGCCATCCCGACGCCGAGTCCATCCAGCCCGGGCTCCTCAAGATCCTCGACCGCGAGCTCGACCGCGCGGGTCGCCCCACGGCCCCGGTCTTCTCCTCTGGAGACGATCTGCTCCAGCGCTACGACCGTTCGGCGTTGAAGCGGCTCTTCAGCTTCATCTCCGATGCGGTCTTCGCGCTCGCCGAAGCCAGCAATGCGGCCGTCTGGGCTCAGCTCGACCCACAGCGCGTGCGCGTGGAGATGGTCGGAGCGTGGTGCCAGCGAAGCAATCGATTCGGCCACCACGACGTACACAACCACGGCAACTGCGCATTCTCAGGGGTCTACTACGTGCAAGTCGACCCGGACGCGCAGCGTCGCGCCCACGAGAGCCTCGGTGCCGCCAACGGGATTACACGCTTCTACGGTCCGCACCTCGCGCATCTCGGTGGGGCCCACATGGACCTCGGCCGCGCCTTCCTACAGCAGCCCCATCACGATGTGGCCCCCGAAGAGGGCCGGCTCGTCGTCTTCCCGAGCCACCTCCTCCACCAGGCACTGCCCTACGACGGCGATCGCGACCGCGTCATCGTTTCGTTCAATGCGCGCGTGGTAGGCGAGACGAGCAGCCAAGCCTTTCGATACGGCTTCTGACGCAATGCGTCGCTCGTGCTCGGGATGCTCCTCAGGTGCGTCGACGCCACCCCGTGCCGATCCATCGCACCCCCTCCGACCTAACGTTAGAACGAGTCTAACTCATGTTGACGTGAGCACTCCAGGGCGCAAAGTGGTGTTGCGTCACTTTGTCGCAACCATGCTCGACCCCCGGAGGCTCGCGACCGCTACATGTATCCGCCGAAGTTCGACTACGCCGCGCCGACCACGCTCGACGACGCTCTCGCCTTGCTCGCCGAGCACGGTGAAGAAGCCAAAATCCTCGCTGGTGGCCAAAGCCTGATCCCCATGTTGAAGCTGCGTTTCGCAGGCCCAGACATGCTGATCGACATCAACCGGGTCGAGGGTCTCGACACCCTCGAGGAGACCGCCGACCACCTCATCATCGGCGGGATGTGTCGGCACAACATCATCGGCCACCACTCGATCATCGAACAGAAGTGGCCGGTCTTCGCCGAGGCGGGAAAGCTCATCGCCGACCCGCTCGTGCGCAACATGGGCACCATCGCCGGCTCGCTGGTTCACGCGGATCCGCAGGCGGACTGGGGCTCGGTGCTGCTCGCGGTCGACGCGGAGATCGTGGTCAAGAAGAAGGGCGGCGAACGAAGCATCAACATCGACGACTTCCTGCATGGGATCTTCGAAACCGCCATCGAACCGGACGAGATCCTCACCGAGATCCGCGTGCCCAAACCCAAGGGCAAGTCGGGCGGCGCCTACCTCAAGATGGAGCGCAAGGTCGGCGACTTTGCCACCGCCGGCGTCGCCGTCTTCGTGGAGATGGACGGAGACACCATCAAGCAGGCGGGCCTCGGCCTCACCGCGATGGGCACGCGCAACCTCAAAGCCAAGGAAGCCGAGGACGCTTTGAAGGGGGAGAAGCCGAGTCCCGAGCTCTACGCCAAAGCCGCCGACCTCGCGGCCAAGATCTGCAACCCCAAAGACGACACCCGCGGCAGCGCCGAATACAAGCTCAGTGTCGTTCGCACCTACGTCCAGCGTGGCCTCGAGCGGGCCGTCAACTTTGCTCAGAAGGCCTGACCATGAAGATTGAATTCGAGCTCAATGGCAAGCAGGTGTCCGGCGACGTCGAGCCGCGAACCCTCCTCGTCCATTTCATTCGCGAGCATCTGGGCCTCACCGGCACCCACATCGGATGCGACTCCTCCCATTGCGGTGCTTGTACGGTCTTGGTCGATGGCACGCCATTGAAGTCGTGCACCTACCTCGCCGTCATGGCCAATGGCCGCAGCTTGACCACGGTCGAAGGCCTGAAACAGGGACCCAAGCTGCACGTCATCCAGGAGGAGTTCAAAGAGAACCACGGCCTGCAGTGCGGCTACTGCACCCCAGGCATGATGCTGGTGGGCAAGGCCCTCCTCGAGAAGAACCCCGAGCCGACCGAAGAGGAGATCCGCTTCGCCATCAGCGGCAACATCTGCCGCTGCACCGGGTACCAGAATATCGTCAAGTCCATTCAAGCCGCTGGTCGCCGCATGAAAGAAGAAGCGACCGAAGCCGCTGAGTGAACCGAGGCCGGAGGAACAGATCATGAGTGACGAAAAGCGAATCTGCGGTCTCGGTCGGAGCCGAAGGCGCATCGAAGACGATCGGTTCATCGTGGGCCGCGGCAACTACGTCGACGACGTCAAGCTGCCGCGAATGCTCCACATGGTCATCGTGCGGAGCCCCCTCGCCCACGCGAAGATCGAGAGCATCGACATCAGCGAAGCCATGGCCGTCGAAGGCGTGGTCGCGGTGATCACGGGCAAGGACCTCGAAGCCCACAACCTGGCCTGGATGCCCACCCTCTCGGGCGATACCCAGGCCGTGCTCGCCACCGACAAGGTGCGCTACCAGGGCCAAGAGGTCGCCGCGGTCATCGCCGAGAGCCCGTACATCGCCGCCGATGCGGCCGAGCTCGTCGACATCGACTACGACCCGCTGCCGGTGGTCACCGACCCCTTCGCTTCGCTCGAAGACGGCGCGGAGGTCATTCGCACCGAGCTCGAGGGCAAGACCGACAACGTGGCCTACGAGTGGGAGACGGGCGACGCCGAGCTGACCGACAAGCTCTTCGCCGAAGCCGACCACATCACGGAGGTCCATACACACTACCCGCGCTGCCACCCCTCGCCTCTCGAGACCTGTGGCTGTGTGGCCGACGTGAGCAGCGCCCATCACAAGGCGACGATCTACATGACGTCGCAGGCGCCCCACGCACACCGCACGCTGTTTGCGCTCGTGGCCGGCATTCCGGAGCAACAGATCCGCATCATCAGCCCCGACATCGGGGGCGGGTTCGGCAACAAGGTGCCGATCTACCCGGGCTACGTCGTGGCCACCGCCGCGTCATTGCTTCTCGATCGACCGGTGAAGTGGATCGAGTCGCGCAGCGAGAACTTGATCAGCACGGGCTTTGCGCGCGACTACCACATGACGGGGAAGCTTGCGCTCAAGAAGGACGGCACCATTCTCGCGATGAAGGCCGACCTCATCAGCGACCAGGGCGCCTTCTTCGCCGACGCGCAGCCGACCAAGTTCAGGGCCGGCCTCTTTCACATCTGCACCGGCAGCTACGACATGAAGTCGGCGCACGTGAAAGCGAAGGGTGCGTTCACGAACAAGGGCCCGGGTGGTGTCGCCTATCGCTGCTCGTTCCGCGTCACCGAGGCGAGCTATCTCATCGAGCGGCTCGTGCACAACGCCGCGGTTGAGCTCGATATCGATGCGGCGGAGATCCGTCGCAAGAACTTCATCCCCAAAGATGCGTTCCCCTACGAGTCGTGTACGGGCTTCGTCTACGACTCGGGCGACTACCACCAAGCACTCGACCTCGCGCTCGAGAAGGTAGGCTACGGCGACATCGACAAGCTGAAGGCCGAAGCCCGCAAGGAGGGCAAGCTGGTAGGTGTCGGCCTCGCCTCGTTCACCGAGGTGGTCGGCGCGGGCAAGGGGAGCGAGTACGACATCGCGGGGATCCGCATGTTCGATTCGGCCGAGCTGCGGGTACACCCCACCGGCAAAGCCATCCTCAAGCTCGGCGTGCGCTCGCAGGGGCAGGGTCACGAGACGACCTTCGCCCAGATCGTCGCGTCTCAGCTCGGCATCCCGCCCGAGGACGTCGACGTCAACGTGCACCCCACCAAGCTGGAGGTGCGCTTTCGCAATGGGCGGGACACCTTCCGCTTCGTCGCTGACGCCATCCGCGACGCGCTGGAGGGCTACGGCATCCGCCGCCCCGTCGCC
>JAUHZF010000138.1 GCA_030426145.1 Polyangia bacterium | reverse complement strand
TCGGCGTGCTCTTCGACCGCGACGAGGCCCTCGGCGCTGCGCTGGGAGAGCACCTCGCGCACGTCTGCTCGGTGCGCCTCAACGAGCCCTACTCGGGCAAGCTCGGCCTCATCTACTGCGCCGACAAACACGCCCAGACCCACGACCGTCAGGCGGTCGAGATCGAAGTCCGCCAGGACCTCGCCGAAGACGACGCCTTCGTCACCAAACTCGTCGACGCCATGAGCACCTTCGACTGGCGCCGCTACTGAGCTCGGGTCTCGGTCTCGTCCTCGAGCTCGGTCTCGGTCTCGGTCTCGTCCTCGTCCTCGGTCTCGTCCTCGGGCTCGGTCTCGTCCTCGTCCTCGTCCTCGGGCTCGAACCTCGAACCTCGAACCTCGAACCTCGAACCTCGAACCTCGAACCTCGAACGCCGTCTTCGTCGGTGCAGCGTGCGGCCGTCAGGGCTTTGGCTGGGGCACCGAGCCGTCGGGGTCTGCGACGGCGAAGGCGAGCACGTAGAAACCGCCGTCTTGCCCGTCACTCATCTCGTAGTGATGGCGGTAGATGTAGGGGGTGAAAGCGTACTGATTGACGAGGAATTCATCCTCGGGCGTGCTCGGGTCGTCGGGCACGGGTGGGATGCCGCCCGCGAAGATCTGGCTACGTCCCACGGTGACGGAGTAGCCCGTGGACTGCGATACGTCGGCACTGACGTCGACGCTGGCACCAAAGGCGCCGAATGAGGCATTGGTTCCGATGGTCGTCGTCTCGGCCACGCCGTTGGTCTCGCTCTCTCCCGCCGATAGGAAGAAGCTGACATAACCCACATCGCTGACGTTGAACTGGGGAAGCTCGGGGAAGAGCAGGTCCTCCGCGGGGACCGGTGCGCCGTCGAGGGTGAGGAGCTCGGTGGGGTAGCTGCTGGGGTCACCAACCTGTACCGGGACCTCGATGTGCGGAAGGTCGGGCACCGCTTCGGCGACAGCGTTGTAGCGGGTCGATGACCAGAGCTGGGTTTGACCACCCACGGGGATGTAGAGGTCCATCTCCTGGCCGCTCCCGCCCATGAGCCCGGCGGGGTCTTCGGTGCGGTATCGGTAGCGGTGGTAGCACCCGCACGACATGACGACGGCGGCGTAGGAGCGGCCGAAGAGCTCGGGGTTCGCGCGCACCTGGTAGCGGCCTCCGATGCTGATCGAGCGCTGCGTCGACTGGGTGAAGCTCCAGCTGCGTCCCATCGTGACGCCCATCTTCGCCTTGAAGCCGAAGGCCTCGGCCCCGTAGGAGACGCCCATCCCGATCGAGAGGGCGAGGGTGTCCGAAAGCGAGTCGGACGAGCTCTCGTTGTCGCCCAGCATCACGTTGGCCGCCAGGGCCCCGCCGGCGACGGCATGCGGGTAGGGAGGGAGCAGCAGCACGGCGATGGGGACCGACGCGCCCGCGACCAGCTCGGGGCCTTCGACGAGCTCGCCTGAGGCCGAGTTGCCGTCCCAGTCCACGAAGGCGATCCGCTGCGGGTTGCTGCCGACGGTGACGTCCGTCGTGCCCTTCGACACGACGTCGCCGTCGTCGTTCAGCGCATAGGTCGTGATCTTTCTCGCCTCGCGAAGGATGGCGATCTCGGCCCGCTCGTCGGCGTCGCGGTCGCCGACCGTGAGGTCCTCCGTGTGACCGTCGATGTTCTTGGTCGTGATGAACTGACCCCCCGCGGGGTCGAAAACGTGCAGCTTGTCGTCCTTCCAACCGTTCCACCCCCTGTCTTCGAGCAGCACGATGTCGGCGGTGGCCTGTTCGCGGAGGCGCCCTGCACCCAGAGCCCGCACCCCGAAGCTGAAGCTCCAGCCATGCGAGCTCTCGTCGCCGGTGATCTCGTGGTCGGTGTTCCACACGATGACTTGGCTGTCGCCGCCGGAGCGGATGAGCAGCAGCGGTTCCGCAAAACCATCGCCGTCGACGTCTCCGACGGCGACGTCCTGGCCCTCGACACCGTCGATGGTGGCCTTCTCGCAGCGGTTCTCGTCGACGTGGCAAAGGGCGATCTCGCCATCGTCCGAGATGGCGATGAGCTCGTCGATACCATCGCGGTCGGTGTCGCCGGTGGAGAGCGCGATGGGCCACAGGTCGACGTCGATCTCGTCGAGCTCACCCGGGCCCTCGAGCCGTACCTTGCTCGAGTAGGCGACGGCTGTGGCGATGGTGTGGGGACGCGTCCCGGTGAGATCGCCGCCGGCCACGTCGATGACTTTCACTTGCTCCGAGGTGAGGTCCCAGGAGGCGAGGTAGCCGTCACCCAGCTCGAAAGCATCCACGTAGGCATCGTCGCTGATCACCGCGATCTCACCGTCGGTACCGAAGTAGTGATGTGGCCCCATGGGTGCGACCGAGGAGAAGTTCTCGGCACATCGCTGCATCCGGCACACACCCTCTTCGCAGGCTTCGCCCCCACGACAGTCGTCGTTCGACGAGCAGCTCACCTGGTCCTCGCGGTCCCACGTGCTCCCGCCGGGCGTCTGCTCGCTCTCGAGGCGACCGTGGTCACCAGGCGGCAGGCAACCCAAGCTCGACAGTGCGACACCCCAGAGCACCAGCGCCAGCCGATGAGAATGTAGGCCCATGTGTTCTCCCATGGGTCCGGGTATGGCAAGAGTTGGGCCGGCGCCAAGGTCTTGAAATAACGGGGGTGCAGTTGTCATCGACCTGGGGTGTGCCATGCGAAGTCTGGGTCAAGCCGCTCCCCCACTGAGACACGTTGGGTCCCAGTTGGTACCGTGCCCTCGATGCGCAGGACGCCCCCCGTTGCTTCGCTTCTGGTCGTGGTCGCCTGTGGCGGCAGCCGCGACGCATGGACCGATGCCGACCGCGCGCCGTCGGACGATCTGCAAGCTGCGCTCGCGGGTGATGAGACGGCCCCCGACGGCGTGGGTGCCTCGGCCCCGCCAGAGCTCCCCGCGGGACCGCCGAAACCCCTCGCCCCCGACGATCTGCAATGCGCGGCACCGTGGCGCTGCACCGCGCACCCGCGGTGGCAGGGACGCGCCCCAGAGGAGGTGAAAGCGCGACTCGGCAAGCCCTTCTTCGAGAGCGACGCCGAGTGGCACTACATGGTCGAGCGCGAGGGGTGCCGTGCCCCGTCTCAGCGGCTCGTCTTTCACTGGCCGGGGGGCCGCGTACACTTCCGCTGGTCGCGTGCTGATCTCTCGTGCTTTCCCGAAGTGGAGCTGCCAGAGCGCGTCGATGTGGCCACGGCTAGCCTACGGGGCGCGGACGAGTCCGCCGTGCTCGCTGCCCTCGGCGTGCCCGACTACGCGGAGGACCATCGTTGGACGTACCGCGTGCCCGATGGTTGCGCCGAAGAGCGCGACGTGACGACGATCGCTTGGGCAGACGGCAAAGTACACACGGTGAGGAAAGAGCACGTCCACACCGGCGAGCATTGTGAGCCGATCAGCCTGTGACGGACGAAGCGGAGGCCCTCTGCGCCGACTGCGGCCTCTGCTGCAACGGCACGCTCTTCGTCTCCGTAGCCGTGGATGAGGCTGCGGCGACGCGACTTCGGGTGCGGCTGCCCGTCGTCGACACGTCTGAGGGGCCGGTCTTACCGCTGCCGTGTGCTGGGCTCGAGGGTGTGCGTTGTCGCCTCTATCCCGACCGCCCCGACCGATGCCGAACTTTCGTCTGCGAGCTGCGCCGCGACCTAGAGGACGGGCGCGTGTCCAGTGACGACGCGCGCCGTTTGGTCGACGCCACTCGGGCCCTTGCGGCGTCGGTAGCCACGCGCCTACCTGTCGGCATGGCCTGGTGGACGGCGCTGCCCAAGCTGGAGCGCGCACGCACGGAGCTGGCGCCCGACCGGCTCGAGCTGCTCGCGGCGATCGAGGAGCTCGCCCGGCGGATCAGGACCCGCTTTTGGCAGTAGGCCGTATGGCCGCGGTGGGCCGTGGTATGCTCGGGGCCGAGGGGGGACGTTAGCGCGAGGGCGCCCGTGCCTCTTCTGGTCACATGGCACAGTCGGCGTATTGGGACGAGCTCGAGGGGCGACTCGGCGAGTGGGTGGTCAAAGCGCTGAAGCGCAGGCCCGCGAGCGAGGCGCGACTTGCAGGGAGCCTTCGGGTGGCGGCGCGCCACTCGCCGTCGCTTCGCGACGAGCTGGCGCGTGCAGCAGACGTGCTCATCGAACGATCAGCATTCGACCGTCCGCTCTACGGCGCAGCGATTCGAGCCGTGGCGGAGGGCAAACACGACGACCTCGCGTCATTGCTCGACCGCGCCCTGCGCTCGAAGGAAGGCGGCGGTCTCGCCACCCTCGCGGCGTCGCTCCTCGCGCCGGCCAAGGTGAAGCTTCAGGAGCCGCTGGCCCGGGTGGCTGCATGCTCGAAGCCGGAGGTGGCCTTTGGGGCGGGACTTGCATTGAGCATGCGCAACCAACCCAAGCGCTCGCCCAAGTCGGCGGCCGCAGCGAAGAAAGCGGGATGGCAGGCGCAGCGCGCGCTCATCGGCTCGGTCGCGCGCATCAAAGAGAGCTCGCGCATCGAGCTCTGCGGGGAGCTGCTCGCGCCGCTCGTCATGACGCCGTCTTTGCCCAGTCTTCCGCGTGTCGCTGGACCGGCGATGAAGGTGCTTCGCGACACCGAGCGTCACCTCGGTCGCTGGCTCGTCTTTGCGAGGGCTGGTCACGCGGCGGGCGACGCCACTGCACTCGAAGAGGCCAGGGAGCGGGCGGCGAGCGGCTCATCGAGCTCTCGAACCGCCTGGTCGCTTCTGTCTTGGGCCATCGACGATGAGAAGCCACCCCCGGCGCTGCGGCCCTCGGCCGAGGTGGTGGCGCGGCTCAGCGACCGGCCGACCTCCGAGCGCGAGATGAGCTTTCTGTTCCGCCTCGCCTCCGTGCAGGCAGACGGTGCTCGTGGCATGCTCGAAGGGCTTTGCCGAGAAGACATCCGGGCGTCGGACGGGGTGCGCGCGGCCGCGGCCCTGGCGCAGAGGTACCAGGACCGCCGCGGGGTCGATGCGCTGCGTCGACTCGCAGAGGGCAAAAAGCACCGCGAGTTGCAGGGCGTCGCGGTGGCGGCCTTGTGGGATCTCGGGGAACGCAAGGAGGCGAAGGACCGGGCGGAAGAGCTCGGCAGCTGCCGCAACCTCGCCGGCTGCGTGTGGGGTGGCCTGGTGATGCGCAACCCGCGTGGTCCCGACATGCTCGAAGAGATGCGCTACCGGCGACTCGAGCGCGGCTGGGTGCAGTAGTCTTCACGCTGCTCGCGGTCACCCTCTTCACCGTGGAGGCGAAGGCCATCTCGCTGTGGACCGTCGACGGCAAGGGCAGCGTCGCCCGCGCCTCCGGCAGCCACGCGAGCTTGCATCGAACGCCACCCTCCACCGAGCCCACCGACCCCACTCGACCACACGGTGATCCCGATGCGCTTCGGTACTTGGTGGCCGGCGGCGAGAGCGAGCTGCCGAACCTGCTTCAGCTCGACAGCCTCGACGAGAAGGGGACCGCCATCGATGGACTCCGCGACATCGCCTTGGTGCAGATCCCCTGTCCCGCTCAGGTGAAGGCCGAGGCCTGCGCGGTCACCGCACCCATCCGTGCCGTCGCCGACGACATCGACAAGCTTCACCCGCTGGTGCGACGAAGATCGGTGCGGGCCAAGCTCGGTGGGGCGCTGCGGCTGCACGGCAAGGGCCTCCAGGACCTGGTGCGGGTCACCGGTCCTCGGCGCTCGGCACTCGGTGCCATCGAGCGCTACCGCACCAAGCTCCGCTTCGTCTTTGTGCGCGCTTCCCCTGGGGGAGCGCCACCGGTCGGGGGCACCGACGCGGGAGCGGCACGTCTCGCCCTGCAGACGCGTGAGCAAGCGGGCTCGCTTTGGGGCGCCTGCGGGATCACCTTCGAAGGGGGACCGCTGCGCATGGAGATCGTCGACCCCCCGCCGGCTCACCTGCTCTCCGTCGGCTGCGGTCACGGCCTGCCTGCGTCGGGGGGGACCATTCGGTTCCTCGCCGACCGAAAGCGCTTCGCCGTCTCCATCCCCGCCGGGACCCGCCCCGACGCCGCCGCCCGCCGTGTAGCGCAGGCGCTGAGGGCACGAGGACTGTCGGCCATGGTCTTCGACAACCCGCGTATGGCCGCCGGAGCGGGAGGCAGTAGCGACATCACCGTCAGCGATCGCAGGGGAAAGCCCATCGCACTCCTGCCCGATCCGAGCGGCCTGAGCGAAGACATCACGATGCGGACCTGCATCGGCCACGTGAACCTCGAGGATGGATTGCAGCACTTCGGCGACATCGATGCGGTGGTGGGCACCCTCGAGGAGCGCACGCTGCTGCGCGCTATCGACGATGGTGACCCGCAGACCATCGACGTCGTCTTGGTGCCGGGCTTCGGCCGGGGAGGACGCATCGGCGAGTCGTTCATCGGCGCGGACGGCGGCACCCTGCGCAACATCGTGGTCATCGATCGTGCCGGCATACGCGGCGGACGGGCGTCTTTCACGCTCGCCCACGAGCTTGGTCACGTGTTGCTCGATGACCCGGGTCACCCCGACGACTTCGGCATCGATACCCCGACCCGCTTGATGGACGCCGACGCATCCGATCCCACCGCGTTCGGGCCCCGACGCCTCAGCATCGGTGAGTGCGAGCGTGCCCTCCGCCAATCGGGCCCCAAGGCGCCGCTGCCCTTGATGGCCCCCTGGCCGCTCGAGTTGCTTCCGAGATAGCGAGGCGGGCGACGCCTGGTCGAGATCGATCTCGATCTCGACCTCGATCTCGACCTCGACCTCGATCTCGACCTCGACCTCGATCTCGACCTCGATCTCGACCTCGATCTCGATCTCGATCTCGATCTCGACCTCGAACCTCGAACCTCGAACCTCGAACCTCGAACCTCGAACCTCGAACCTCGAACCTCGAACCTCGAACCTCGAACCTCGAACCTCGAACCTCGAACCCCGAACCTGGCTCGCTAACAATCGAACACACTAGCTTTGCAGGGCCGACAAGCGGGGTGACGAGATTGGCGAGATGCAGCGCTGGTCGTTTTCCCTCGCCCTGGTCGGTATGACCGCCAGCTTCGCCCTTCCCACCAGGGCCGAAACGATCTCGGCCCGACAGGCGGTGGCGCGGGCGGCGGCGCGCAACCCCTCGGTGAAGGCGGCCATGCACGACGTCGACGCGGCCGAGCAGGCAGTGGCGGCAGCGCGCGAGGCGCTCACGCCCAGTCTGTTCATGGGGGTCAACGGCAGTTACGCCGAGCGCTTCTCCGCCTCAGCCCAGGGCGTGACGCGAAACAGCAGTCGCTCACTCAACGGCGAGGTCGGCGTGCGCGCCACGACATCGGTCGGGACCAGCATCGAGGTGGCCGCCTCCAATGGGGTCTCGTGGAGCACGAGCAACATCAACGTGGCGACCACCGACTCGGTCACCTTCGGCCCCAACTACGCGGCCGAGCTCTCGGCCACGGTGCGGCAGCCCGTGCTCGCAGGGGCGGGAGAAGACGTCGTCTTGGCGCCTACCCGGCAGGCCGAATCCAATCGCAAGGCTACCCAGATCCAGCGCGACGAGGTGGCGAGTGGGGTCGTGCGCGACGTGCTCCAGGCCTACTGGGAGCTCTGGTACGCCGAGCGCGCGCTGGGCGTGCAGTTGCAGGCGCTGGCCCTCGCCAAGCAGCAGCACCGCGAAGCGCGTAGCAGCGCCGACACCCTCGGCACCGTGGCCGAGACCGACGTGCTCCGGTTCGACATGGAAGTGGCTTCGGCGAACGAGACGCTCGCGCAGGCCCGGGCGACGCGGGCTGCGCGTGCGGTCGCGCTGGGTCGGCTGCTGTCGATGAAGCCGGCGGCATCGATGAAGCTCGCGGCCGATGCGGAAGCCCCCGAAGCGCAGCGACTGCCGGCGCTCAGCGTGCTGTTGCGACAGGCGGAGTCGGCCTCCTACGAGCTGAAGAGCCTCGATGCTCAGATCGACGCCGCGCGCCACGGTTTGAACGCCGCCGAGGACAGCAATCAGCCCCAGCTCGACTTCGTGCTCGGGTTGTCGATGGGAGGCGTGTGGACGTCGAGCACCATCACCTCGCTAACGCTGCCGGGCGGGCGTCCGGCCTTTGCCGCATCGCTCGGCCTCGAACTCGAGCTTCCACTCGGACCGGGCGTCGCGTCGGCGCAGGCCTCGCAGGCACGGAGTCAACTCTCCGCAGCGCAGGCACGCTACGACGCGCAGGCCGAGGCCCTCGCCGCCGACGTGGCTGCGCTCGCCATCGACGTCGAGCAGGCCGAGGCAGCCCTGGCGCTGACCGAGAAGTCGGCGCAGCTTTCGCGGCGACTCGCCGAAGCCGAACGGCAGCGTTACGCGCTAGGCACCACGACCCCGCAGGAGGTGGTGCGGGCGCAGCAGACGGCGCGTGAGGCCGAGCTGCGGCGACTGCGGGCCAGGGTCGACCACGCGGTCGCGGTCACGTCGCTCGAGCACCGCACCGCCCGCCTCATCCCCCAATTCGCCGTGGAGCTGCCGGAGACACCGTGAAGAGGTTGCGCACATTCCTCACTGCCGTCGTCGCCCTCGCCGTGCTCGGCGCGACCGGCTTTGCCGCGTATCGCTACCTCCAACCGGCCGCGGCGCCCCCTGCGGCCACGGTGGCGGTGACGCGGGGCGAGCTCGTGGAGACGGCCTCTGCCTCCGGCACCATCGAGCCCCACGTGCAGGTGGAGGTGAAGTCGCGCGCCTCGGGGGAGGTCACCAAGCTGATGGTGCAGGAGGGTGACGAGGTGAAAGAAGGGCAGCTCCTCATCCAGCTCGACCCGACCGATGCCAAGCGCGCGGTGAAGAACGCACGTGCCGCCGAGCGTCGCGTTCGCGCCCAGCTCGCCGAGTCGGTGGCGTCGATGCGGTCGGCCAAGCTCGAGGTCGACAATGCCCAGGTCACGCAGGACCTCAATCAGCGCGGCGCCACCCTGGGGTTGGTGTCGACCGAGACGGCGCGCTCCACCACCCACGCGAGTCGCCTCGCCGATGCCAACCTCAGGTTGCGGCGGGCTCAGGTGGCGGCAGCACAGTCTCAGATCGAGACCTCGGTCCTCGACGTCGAAGATGCCGAGCGCAACCTCGTCTACACCGAGATCGTCGCGCCGATGGCCGGTACGGTGCTGTCCGTCGGGGTCGAGAAGGGCACCATCGTCTCTTCTGCCCTCACGAACGTCAGTGGGGGCACGGCGGTGCTCACCCTGGCCGACCTGTCGGACCTGCGTGTGATCGGCCAGATCGACGAAGCCCAGGTGGGGCGTGTCGCCAAAGGCCAGCCCGTGACCATCACCGTCGACGCTTATCCGCAGCGCTCGTTCGCCGGCGTGGTCGAACGCGTGAGCCCGCTCGGGGTGACCGAGAGCTCGGTCGTGACCTTCGACGTGGAGATCATCGTGACCGACCCCGACAAACATCTGCTCCGTTCGGGCATGAGCGCCGACTTGGAGATCGTCACCGAGAAGCACCAAGGGGTGCTCCTGCTGCCGCTCACGGCCATCCAGTCCAAGGGGGCGCAGCGCTATGTGATGCTGGCCGATGGGCGCAGTCAGCCGATCGAGACTGGAGCCAACGATGGGATTCACATCGTGGTGCTGAAGGGCCTCGCCGAAGGAGACCGCGTGGTGGCCACGCCGACCCAGACGACGCCGGCGAGCACCAGCAACCAGCGGCGAGGGGGCCCGATGATGGGAGGGCCACCCCCGCGATGAGCATGCGCGCTCCCATCGCAGTCGAGTCGCTGGTGAAGGTCTACAACCCCCACCGGCCCGAGCTGGCCGTTCGCGCCGTCGACGACATCTCCTTCGTCGTCGAAGCAGGGCAATCGGTGGCGATCATCGGCCCCTCGGGCTGTGGCAAGTCGACCTTGCTCAACATCCTGGGCTGCCTCGATCGGCCTACGGGGGGGCGCTATTGGCTGGGCGAGCGAGACGTGGCCCAGCTCGACGACGACGAGCTGGCCGCAGTGCGAAACCAGCACATCGGTTTCGTCTTTCAGAGCTTCAACCTGCTGCCGCGCATGAGCGCGCTCGAAAACGTCGAGCTGCCGCTTCTCTATGCCTCACGGCCGCGCAGCCGCGATGCTGCCATCTCAGCTCTGGCCCGGGTCGGGCTCGCCGAACGCGCCCACCACCTCCCCAACGAGATGTCGGGCGGGCAGAAGCAGCGGGTCGCCATTGCGCGCGCCCTCGTGACCGAGCCCTCGATGCTTCTCTGCGATGAGCCTACCGGTGCCCTCGACTCGAGGACCAGCCGCGACGTGCTCGGATTGCTACAGCGCCTCAACGACGAGGGCACGACCATCGTGATGGTGACCCACGACCTCGTCGTCGCGCGCAGCCTGCACCGGGCGCTGCATATGCGCGACGGCCGGATCGTCGACGATGGCCCCTCGGCCGTGGTGGTCGACAACTTCATTCACCTCTCCGAGGAGGAAGCGTGCAAGTCCGAGAGACCATCCGCTCAGCTTGGCGCTCGTTGACCTCGAACGGGCTTCGAACTGGCCTCACCGCGCTCGGCATGGTCATCGGGGTGGCGGCCGTCATCGCCGTGCTCGGCGTCGGTGAAGGGGCGCAGAGGAGCGTGGAAACCCGGATCCGTTCCCTCGGTTCGAACCTCATCACCATTCGCCCGTCACGTGGTGCGTCCCGAGGAGCGGTTCGCGGCGGCAGCGTCGAGAGCTTGAGTCGCGAGGACGCGCTCGCCATCGCGGCCTTTCCCGGGGTGGCTGCCGTCGGTCCGCAAGCCGATGGCAGTGCACAGCTGCGCTACCTCAGCCAGAACATGAATGCCTCGGTCAATGGCGTGACGGCCGACTACCTGCGGGTACGCAGTCTCGAGGTCGCGACGGGGCTCGGGCTGACGGCGCTCGACGATCAGCAGCGGCGACGGGTCGCTCTCGTTGGGGCGAGCGTCGCCACGGAGCTCTTCGGCGGCGAGAGTCCACTAGGGAAACGGCTGCAGATCAACGGCGTCGCCTTCCGCGTGGTGGGCGTGCTCGCGGCCAAGGGGTCGGGGTGGAACTCGCCGGATGACGCGGTGCTCATTCCCCTCGCAACGCACCAGAAGGTGCTTTTCGGGCAGGACTATTTGTCCTCGATCAACGTCGAGGTGGTCGATGAAGATGATTCGTCGACGGTGGAGGCCCAGGTGAGCCAGCTTCTGCGCTTGCGCCATGGTCTGCGACCCGAGGACGAAGACGACTTCGACATCCGCTCGCAGACCGACATGCTCGAGACGATGGGCGAGGTGTCTGGCACCTTCACCAGCCTCCTTGGCAGCGTGGCCGCGGTATCTCTCCTGGTGGGCGGCATCGGGATCATGAACATCATGCTCGTGTCGGTGCGAGAGCGGACCCGCGAGATCGGCGTGCGCATGGCCGTGGGGGCGCGGCGAAGCGACGTGCTCCTGCAGTTCTTGGTCGAGGCCATCGTCGTCTCGCTCGGGGGTGGGGTCCTCGGCATCGCGCTCGGCTTCGTGGCCGCGGCCGCGATCGCGCAGTTCGGAGGATGGGAGACGGTCGTCCCGAGCTACGCCATCGCCCTCTCCCTCGGCGTGTCGGTCGTCATCGGGGTGGTCTTCGGCGTCGGTCCCGCACGCCGCGCCGCCCACCTCGATCCGGTCGAAGCCCTCCGTCAGGAGTGACCGTCGAATTCGGCCGTCGTCGAGCGTTCAGCTCGACTTCTTCTTGGGCCGCTTCGAGGGGCTCTTCTTGCGAGTGGCGCCCTTCTTGGGCGCCACGTCGGAGCGTAGGGGAAGCGAGGTGCCGGAGAGGTGGGCCGCGAGGAACTGTCCGGTGTGCGAGCCGATCGTGGCCGCGATCTTCTCGGGCGTGCCCACGGCCACCACCTCGCCACCGCGTTCTCCGCCGTCGGGACCGATGTCGATGACCCAGTCGCATCCAGCCACCACATCGAGGTTGTGCTCGATGACCACCACCGTGTTTCCCGCGTCGCGGAGCGCGTTGAGCGCCACCATCAAGAGCTCGATGTCCGAGAAGTGCAGACCCGTCGTCGGCTCGTCGAGCACGTAGAGGGTTTGGCCCGTGCCGCGCTTGGCGAGCTCACGCGCGAGCTTGACCCTTTGTGCTTCTCCACCCGAGAGCGTGGTGGCGGGTTGGCCCAAGCGCAGGTAGCCGAGGCCGACCCGGATCAGCGCATCGAGTCGGTCTCTGAGCTTGGTGACCGCCTCGAACTGCACGCGGGCTTCTTCGACGGTGAGTGCGAGCACGTCGGCGATGCTCATGCCGCGGTAGCGGACCTCGAGCGTCTCTCGGTTGTAGCGTTGCCCATCGCACTCTTCGCAGGTGACGAAGACGTCGGGCAGGAAATGCATCTCCACCCGTCGTACGCCGTCGCCTTGGCACGCCTCGCACCGGCCACCCTTTACGTTGAACGAGAAGCGCCCCGCCTTGTAGCCCCGCGCACGTGCCTCGGGCAGCTGGGCGAAGAGCTCGCGAAGGGGAGCGAAGAGGCCCGTATAGGTGGCGGGGTTCGAGCGTGGCGTGCGACCGATGGGCGCCTGGTCGATGCTGATCACCTTGTCGAACAGGTCGAGCCCTCGGACCTCATCACATTCGCCCACGGGGCCTGTGGCGCGGTAGAGGGTGGCCCGCGCGGCTGCCAGCATGGTGTCGATGATGAGGCTGCTCTTGCCGGAGCCGCTCACGCCGGTGATCCCCACCAGCAAGCCGATGGGGATCTTCACACTCACGTTCTTGAGGTTGTTGGCGCGAGCGCCTCGAACCTCGAGCGTCTTCTTCGTCGGCTTGCGGCGCTTCTTCGGGACCTCGAGACCCTTGTCACCCACGAGGTAGGGGCCGGTCACGCTCCCGGCGTCGGCCATGATCTGCGCCGGGGTGCCTTCGGCCACGATCTGCCCGCCGTGCACGCCCGCGCCGGGGCCCATGTCGACGACGTGGTCGGCGGCGAGGATGGCGTCCCGGTCGTGCTCGACGACGAGCACGCTGTTGCCGAGGGTGACCAGCCGACGCAGCGCCTCGAGCAGTCGGTCGTTGTCCTTGGCGTGCAACCCCACGCTCGGCTCGTCGAGCACGTAGAGAACGCCCATGAGGGCGCTGCCGATCTGCGTGGCGAGTCGGATCCGTTGCCCCTCGCCGCCGGAGAGCGTGCGGGCGGAGCGGTCGAGCGTGAGGTAGTCGAGGCCCACATCGATGAGGAAGCCGAGGCGGTCGGCCACGGCTCGCACCAGCGGCTCCATGATCTGGCGGTCGGAGTCGGTGATGTCGTCGCGCTCGGCGTCGAGACCGAGGAGGGCATCCTTTACACGCGTGAGGGGTAGGGCGCCGAGCTCGGCGATGTTCCTCCCGCCCAGCTTCACGGCCAGCGCTTCCTGCCGCAGGCGCTGCCCGTGGCAGGTGTCGCAAACCACCGTTACGACGAAGCGGCCGAGCTCGGTCTCGCCCAGCTCGTCGGGTTCTTCCTCTTCGTCGACGGGGTCGTCGTCACCATCCAACCGCCGCTCGAGCCGGGGCACGATCCCCTCGTATCCGAGCTTCTTGCGCTTGCCCCGGCGCTTGTCGTCTGGGCGCGCGTGGAGGAGCAGCTCACGGTCCTCGTCGCTCAGCTCGTCCCAGGGCACGTCGGGGTCGACGCTCAGCGTCTTCACGGCGCGCTCGGTCTCGGTGGCGAGCGCGAGGGAGCCGCGACGTCCCCAGGCCACGACCGCGCCCTCGCGGAGGGTGCGGCGTCCGTCTGGCACCACGCGGGAAGGGTCCACGCGGCTTCGCACACCGAGGCCACCACAGGTGGGGCAGGCCCCGTGGGGGCCGTTGAACGAGAACATGCGCGGCTCGATGGGGGGAAGCGACACGCCGCACTCCACGCAGGCGAAGCGCTCGCTCATCAGGATGGGCTCATCGTCGCCTACGACGTCGACCAGCAACACGCCATCGCCGAGCTCGAGGGCGAGCTCGACAGAATCCGTGATCCGGCTCTCCGAACCATCGCGCACGGCGATGCGGTCCACCACCACGTCGAGGTCGTGGGGGCGAGCCTTGTCGAGAACGATCTCGTCGCCGAGGTCGATGACCTCGCCGTCGATGCGCACCCGGACGAATCCGTCGCGGCGCAGGCGGTCGAGCTCGACCTTGAGGCCTCCCTTTCTGCCGCGCGTCACGGGCGCGAGAATGCTCGCGCGCGTGCCCTCACCGAGGTCGAGCACGCGGTCGACGATCTGCTGCGGGGTCTGCGCCTCGATGACCTTGCCGCAGCTGGGGCAGTGCGGGATGCCGATGCGCGCGTAGAGCAGCCGCAAGTAGTCGGCGATCTCGGTGACCGTGCCGACGGTGCTACGGGGGTTCTTCGCCAGCGAGCGCTGTTCGATGGCGATGGCCGGCGATAGGCCATCGATGCTCTCGACTCGCGGCTTGGCCAGCTGCTCGAGAAACTGGCGGGCGTAGGCCGACAGCGACTCGACGTATCGGCGCTGGCCTTCGGCGTAGATGGTGTCGAAGGCGAGCGAGGACTTGCCCGACCCGCTCGGACCCGTGATGACGACCAGTTTTTCCCGAGGCAGCTCGACATTCACATCCTTGAGGTTGTGCTGTCGGGCACCGCGGACGATGAGACGGGCCATGGGCGAAGAGTAGAACTAGCATTTTCCTCCATGGCCGGGCAGGCAACGACCACATGAGAGCCGATGGACGGGGCGTCCTGTGGGGGGCGGTCGCGGTCGCCCTTGCGGCCGCGGCGGTCCTGGTTTGGGTCGACGGGCGCTCCCGGGAGGATGCGCCGTTGCCCCCGGCGACGCCGGCAAGCACGGCGCCGGCGGCAGCGAGTGCCGTGCCCTCGGCCACGGTTTCGGCCTCTGCAACGGCTTCCGTGGCGCCCAGCAGCACCGCGCCCGAGCCCGGCCTACCGCCCTGGGCCCGGCTTCACCCCGAGACGGACCAGCGCTGTCCGGCTGGTATGGCCTACGTCACTGGGATCTACTGCCCCTACGTGGCCCATCGCTGCGATACCCACCTCGGGGCGCCCGGAGCCGACGACGGGGGCTACGTGCTTTCGGGACGGCGGGTGCGCAACCCGCGGCGCTGCGCGACCTTTCGCGATCTCTCCATCTGCGGCGGCAAGCCCCTGCGCTTGTCCTTCTGCATCGACCGCCACGAATACCCCAATCAACCGGGCCCGAAGCCCGCCGTGATGGCCAGCTACAACGACGCGAAACGGCTCTGCGACGCGGAGGGCAAGCGGATCTGCGAGGCCGAAGAGTGGATCTTCGCGTGCGAGGGGCTTCGCTCGTGGCCCTATCCCACGGGTCGTATGCGACCGAACGAGGCCTGCCACCTCGATCGCGTGCCGAGGCGACCCAACCCCGAGGCCCTCGGAGCACCGTTCGAGGTGGCGGGGGAGGTGAGCCGGCTCGACCAGCGCCGACCCATCGGGTCGCGGGCCGACTGCGCGAGCCCCTTCGGCGTCTTCGACATGTCGGGCAACGTGAGTGAATGGGTGCACGACCGAGAGGGAAAGAAGCACGTAGCCCCCAGGGTGACGGCCTTGGCCGGGGGCGACTGGGAGCGCACCCCGGGGACCTGCCGGTACCTCGACGGCAACCACGGAGCGAGCCACCGCGGCCATACGACCGGTTTTCGCTGCTGCGCCGACGCCGACGGGATGGCGCCGCGGCAGAAGATGCCGGACGGATACAAGCTCCCCACACGACGGGCGCTCGGGGCGCCGAACCGTTGACTCACCAAGAGGGGTTCCATGGCGGCGGCGGTTGAGATAGCTTCCGCTCGAAACGTGGTCGAACCGCCACAGCGCCCGAATTTCGCTTCTTCCGCAGCAGCTCCGGACTGCCCATCGGCTCATCGATGGCGGCCGGTACGACGGCGCCGAAGCGTCCGGGCCTATAGCTCAATTGGTCAGAGCCCCCGGCTCATAACCGGGTTGTTCCAGGTTCGAACCCTGGTGGGCCCACTGCCCGCCCGGACGCGACCTGCGACCGGATGGGCTGGGCGCGTGGTTCCCAATCGACCGAGAATCCCGCGGCTACCGGCCACCGTGCTGTTACGCATGGTGCCGCATCGCGAGGGGGAATAAGGAGAGCTTCCGTGAGCATCGCCAAGCAGATCGAGACCCTCGAGCAACTCGTCGCCGTCGACGAACAGATCAAACAGCTCACGGACGGCATATCGGGTCATCGAGGTGAGCTCGACCAGGTGGCCGAAGAGGTGAGCATCCTCGAAGGCCAGATCTCGGCCGATCAGAACAGCATCGCCGAGATGGACAAGACCCGCGGGGAGCTGGTGCAAGAGCTCAGGCAGCTCGGCGACCAGATCGGCCGGTCCCGTGATCGCCTGCAACGCGCCCGCAACTCCCGCGAGACCAACGCCGCCGAGCGCGAGGTCAAGGAGCTGGGCGAGCTACGGCGCGACCGCGACCACGAGATCAAGAAGCTCGGCGATCTGACCGAGCAGGCCCGCGACAACCTGGCTCAGGCCGAGACCCGTAAGTCTGAGCTCGAGGCGCGGCTGGCCGGCTCCATCGAGGGCACCACCAAGACCATCACCGACCTCGAGGAGCAGCTCACGTCGCTTCGCGAGCAACGCCAAGCGGCCAAGAGCAAGCTCCCGAGCCTGCTCATGCGCCGCTACGAGCGACTGCTCGAGCGGCGTGGCTCTGCCGTGGCCAAGACCCACGATGGCACCTGCCTCGGCTGCAACGTGCAGCTTCCGCCCATGCTCTACACGCAGATGCTCCAGCAGACACGCTTCGAGGAGTGTCCGATGTGCCACCGCATCATCTACTACACGCCCAAGCCCCAGCCTGGGGAAGACGCGGTCGAGCCGGGGGCCGAAGAGGCCGGCGACGAGGCGGCAAGCCCCGAAGCCACCAGCTGACGAGACTTTGGGGGGCCCTGTTTGAACGCCTGCTCGAAGTGCCAGCGACTCTACCCGCTCGATGCGGCTTTCTGCCCCAACGACGGTGGCAAGCTGGCGCCAGTGGCCGAGGTGGCGGTGCCGCCCGATCCGGAAGACCCGCGGATCGGCAACACCATCGTCAACGGCCGCTACCAGATTCGGCGCAAGGTCGCCGACGGCGGGATGGGTCGCGTCTATCAGGCCCTCGATCTGCACGCGCCAGCAGGGCAGGGGAACGTGGCGCTCAAGGTCCTTCACGAGGACGTGGCCGGCGACCCGATCCAGCTCGAGCGCTTCCGTCGTGAGTACCAGCTGAGTGCCGAGCTACCGCACGAGCACATCGTCGAGGTCTTCGACTTCCAGGAGACGGAGGACCACAGCTACGCGCTGGTGATGGAGTACCTCGAGGGCGAGGAGCTCCGCATGATGCTGAAGCGGGACAAGACGGTGCATCCGGCGCGTCTCATCCGCATGCTGAGCCAGCTCGCGATCGGCCTTCGCGAACCCCACCAGCGCAAGTTCGTGCATCGCGACATCAAGCCGGACAACATCTTTCTCTGCCACACCGAGGATGGTCCGGTCATCAAGCTGCTCGACTTCGGCAGCGTTCGCGACAACACCGAGGGCGCCAAGAAGCTGACCGTGATCGGCACCACCATCGGTTCGCCGTTCTACATGTCGCCCGAGCAGGCGCAGGGCGCCGATGACCTCGACCATCGCGCCGATGTCTGGTCGCTCACCGCCATCGCCTACGAGGCGTTGGTCGGCGTGGTGCCCTTCGAGGGCAAGACCGGTCCCCAGGTGCTGCTCGCCATTCTTTCGAACCACCCTCAGCCGCCGAGCATCGTGGCCGACGCCTCCCAACCGGTACCACCGCGGGTCGATGAGGTCATCGATCACGGCCTCGCCAAGGATCCGCAGCAGCGCATCCCATCGGTGAGCGAGCTCGCCGACCAGTTCGGACGCGCTTACGGTCTCACCGGCAGCCACACCGACTGGGCCTACCTTCCCGAGCAGCAGCTTCAGGCCCAACTCGAGCAGTGTCTCGCGGGCGCCCTCGCCGCGCCCCCGCAGCCGCGCGCACAGATGCCGAGTGCCCGAGGCGTCGACCCGTCGGTCGCGCCCGGCGGCGGTCTCACCGACGACGACTTCGTGATGGGCGTGCCCGACGGCCCCCCAGTTGCGCTCTACATCGCCATCGCGGTGTCGGTCACGCTGGCCACCGTCCTCCTCGTCTACTTCCTCATTCTCTGACAACGACATTCGCGTCATCGCCCTCGCGGCTTACCGGCTACGCGGGTCTGTATTACCCTCGGTGTGTGGTCACTGATCCAACCGACGAGATGGACGCCCCGGTCGATTCGGTCGCCTCGCCGCGACTCCCCGACGGTGCGAAGGAGCGCCGCCATGATGCTTCGGAGCACATGGCCGCCATCGACGCCTCGCTGAAGAAGGAGTTCGACGCGTCGCGGCGGGTGCTCTCGTTCGGTGAGTTCCTCGATCTCTTCGCTGCGCACCCCGCGCGCTACGGGCGCGACGCCTCCCAATACGTGCACGACATGTTCGTGCACTACGGGACCGAGAAGGTCGAGCGCCCCTGGGGACGACCGACGCGCTTTCGGCTCTTCGACGCGCCCTGGGCAGAGCCCGACGCCGAGGAACCTCGGCTCGTGGGCCAGGAGCACGTCCAGATGGGCGTCTTCCGCATCCTGTCGAACTTCGCGCGGGAGGGAGCGTCCAATCGGTTGACCCTCATGCATGGGCCCAACGGCTCTGCCAAGAGCACGGCGGCGGCCTGCATCCATCGTGCGCTCGAGGTCTACTCCGACACCGAAGAGGGGGCGCTCTATCGCTTCCATTGGATCTTCCCCACCCGGCGCACGAGCAAAGGAGCCATCGGTTTCGGGGGCGGACGCCCGGCCGAAGAGCTCGAGACCTACGCGCACCTCGAGGACACCCAGGTCGACGCCCGCCTCGTCATCGAGCTCCGGGATCATCCGCTCTTCCTGCTTCCCCAGCGCGAACGCCGTGAGCTCATCGACAAGCTCTGGGGCGCCGCGGTCAAGGACCGCCGTCCGAGCCGCTGGCTCTACGACGGCGAACTCTGTCACAAGAACAAGCAGATCTTCGACGCGCTGCTCAAGGACTACAACGGCTCGCTCGTGGAGGTGCTGCGTCACGTCCAGGTCGAGCGCTACTACATCTCCCGTCGTTACCGCGTGGGTGCCGTGACGGTGGGGCCGGAGATGACGGTCGATGCGAGCGAACGTCAGGTCACGGCCGATCGCTCGCTGGCGTCGCTCCCCACCTCGTTGCAGGCGACGACGCTCTTCGAGGCGCACGGGGAGCTGGTCGAAGCCTCCGGCGGCGTGGTCGAGTTCAGCGATCTGCTCAAGCGACCGCTCGATGCCTTCCGCTATCTACAGACGACGCTCGAGACGGGGGCCGTGTCGCTGTCGCAGCAGACGGTCTTCACCAACATGGTGGCCATCGGCAGTGCCAACGAGGTGCATATGAACGCATTCCGCGAGCACCCCGAGTACGCGAGTTTCCGCGGTCGCCTCGAGCTCATCCGAGTGCCCTACCTCCGGCATGTGGCCGACGAACGTCGCATCTACGACGACATGGTCGTGCCCCAGCTGCGTAAGCACATCGCGCCCCACACGACGACCTTGGCCGCGGAGTTCGCTGTTCTCACGCGGTTGATGCGTCCCGATCCCGAGGGCTACCCCAAGAAGCTCGCCGAGATCGTCGAGGGCCTCACCGTCGTGGAGAAGATGGACCTCTACGCGGACGGCGAGACCCCTGAGCGCCTCCCGAGTGAGCAGCGCAAGGTCCTCCGCAGCAACTGCGACCTGCTCTTTCGCGAGACGGAGAGCTCCATCGTGTACGAGGGGCTCGTGGGCGTGTCGCCCCGCACCATGCGCACCGTCTTGCTCGATGCCTCACAGGACGAGGACTACCGTTGTGTCTCGCCCTTTGCCCTGCTGAGGCAGCTCGACGCGCTCTGTCAGCGCAACGCCGAGTTCGAGTGGCTCAAGCTCAAGCCGCTGAGTGGCCACTACCACGACCACGAGCACTTCCGCAGCATCATCCGGGAGCGCCTCATGGACCGCATCGAGCGCGACATGCGCACAGCGAGTGGGCTCGTGGAAGAGCAGCAGTACGAGGAGCTCTTCGGCCGCTACATCAAGCACGTGAGCGCGTTCGTGAAGCGCGAGAAGCTGCGCAACACCGTGACCGGTCGCGACGAGGAGGCCGACGAGAACCTCATGGGTGAGGTCGAAGAACTGCTCGGCGTCTCCAAGGACGACAAGAACCACCGCGATGGGGTCATTTCCAACATCGCGGCCTGGGCCATCGAACACCCGGGCCTCGAGCCCGACATCGAAGCGATCTTCCCTAACCAGATCCAGCAACTGAAGACCAGCGCCTTCAAGAAGCTCCGCAAGCCGCTCCTGGTATTGCTCCGTGGTTTGGTGGTGCGCCTCGACGAAGGTGGCTTGAGCGGCATGTCGACCAACGAGAAGCAGGAGATCGAAGACATGCTCGAGCGCCTGCGCGGTCTCGACTACGACGAGCACAGTGCGGCGGACGCGGCGAGCGCGCTGCTTCGCGACCGCTACCAGGCGCCCTCTGCCTAGCGTGGGCGCGCCGGCCTGGCCTCGCGAGATGCGCTACCCTGACGTGTGGAGAGGATCGCGGGATTGCCAAAGCGGCGGGATCCCAGGGGTTGGTTGCCCTGGATCCTGAGCGCCGTTTTTCACCTGGAGGCGGCCTACCTCGGGGCGGGTCTGGTTCGCGAGCAGGCCGAAGCTGCGGCTCGAGCTCCGGCCCCGCCTCCCCCCATCGAGATCGAGCTCGAGGGCTCGGGCTTGGTGAGCACATCCGGGGATCACCTTCCGTCGATGCGTGCCCCGTCGCTCTTCGACCCACCCCCGCGCGGCGGTGAGGTGACCCCGCGCCCGGACGACGGAGGCCAGGGGAGGGCCGGTGAGCGGTCGGGTGATGCGGCGGTGAACCTCGCCCCGACCGACGACGGCGCACACCTCACGCGCACCTGGGCGAGCCGTGTCGACCGGGCTCAGGAGCTCCGGCAGCGCCGCGACGCCGGCGAGCGACGCTCTCCCGAGGATGACATCGTCACACCTTCGCCGATGATCCTCACCTTCGTCGCGCAAGGAGCAGGGCGACACGAACTCATGCCCGACGCACAGTGCGACGCCCGAGCGGGGAGGCGGCCCACGCCGAACGGTGTCCCCGCTTTCTCCGCCAGGGACGTGGGGCTGCGCACCATCGTGGCCATGGCGCCGGGCCACCGGGGCCACCCGGGTCGCAGCGGCGCCACGGGGCGCACCGGCAAGGTCGAGCGCGCGCCGAGCTGGGCCTCTCCGGCCGCGCTTCAGGGACGTATCGCGGCGCGCACGGAGGCACTGGGCAAGGCTCGCGACGACGTGACCAGCGAGCAAGAGGTCGCCTTGAGGAACCCGTCGCTGCTCGCGGCGAGCGCAGCGGGGGGCGACGGCGACGAGGGCCGAGGCGGCGAGGAAGGAGCTGGCGAGAAGACCGGTTCCGGTGGCACCGAAGGCGCCGGCTCCAGCTCTCGTGCCCAAGGCGACGGCGACCGCGGAGACGCTGGCCGCGACGCGGCGGATCGACGGCGCACCCTCTACATCCGTCGCGTGCAGTGGGCGATCTTCAACGCCTGGGGCCCCGATGACTTCCCCGCTTCTGCGCGCGCCGCGGGGCGCGGGGGCTCGACGATCGTGTCGTTCACCATCCTCCGCAACGGCACCATCACCGGCCTCCACACGGTGCGCCCGAGCGGCTTTCCGTCGTTCGATGCGGCCATTCGGCGCGCCGTGCGCTCGGTGTCGCCATTTCCGCCATTGCCGGATGTGCTCGGTCTAGAGCGGCTGTCGGTGCCCTACGAGGCGATCGCCACCAACCCGGCCGTGCAGTAGCGACGCGGAATGCTTGACAAGCGGAGGGCGACCCAGCATTTTGCGGCCGCTTTCCGCCGAAGTAGCTCAGCCGGCTAGAGCAGTCGTTTCATACGCGACGGGTCGGGGGTTCAAGTCCCTCCTTCGGCACCCATCCTTCAACTGACTTTCTTTGGCCCTGCCTCACCAGCTTCGACTGGGAGGCGGGTCCGCCCACACCCAAGAGACCTCGGTTCGCCGAGGTCACTTGTGGACGTAGACGATCGTCCCGTCTTCGCTGTCGCTGGCGAGCTTTACGCTATTCCAGCCTTCGGGCACGGCGGGGCTCGACCACTTCCACAAGAAGTGCGCGTCGACAGGCGACAGAGCCACGTCGTGGTGACCCAGGGCTTCGCCAAAGCGGTTGTGCCAGGTGCACCCCGTGAGCGCGAAGCCGTCGGCAAAGCTCATCACCCAGGGGGCGTCGAAGAGCTCGTACTTGAGGCCGACCTCCTTGCCGTCCACGTCGCGTAGGATGGCCTTGTCCCGCAGGTTGAACACGCCCTGAATGGTCGATGGACCCTCGTTCGGGTCGCCGAGCCGATCCCGGCCGGAGGAGATGAGGGTGGCGAGGATGGGCTTTCGGCCCTCCCAGGCCACGAGGGTCTGATTGGCGAGCGAGATGTCGATCCACTTCTGGTCGCCGGTCGCGAAGTCGGGGAACTTCGTCCGGTTGAGGACCACGATGAGGTCCTTGTGGCGCATCCAGTGGCCGCTCTTGGTGAACCAGTAGCGCTGCTTGTTGACGGTGCGGTAGCGCCCCGTCAGGTCGATGCGCTCGCGGGCCGCGTACTCCTCGTCGATGCGCTTCGCGGTGGCGTTCTTGCCGAGCTCGTAGCCGTCGACGCCGGCTCGGATGGTGAAGGCCACGGGCAGGTCGTCGAGTTTCTTCAGGAGCTTGCCGTGGAAGGTGCTGCCGAGCACGGGCTCGAGGCGGTCGATGGGTACGAAGCGCCCGGTCGCGGTCACCGCCATGGGACGGTCCCCCTCGGTGCTGGCGAGAAGGGCCATGCTGCTGCGCCGCTTGACCACCCGCGTCTCCTTGCCGCCGGTGACCGTGAAGCCCACCTCGACCGCCTGGGGGTGTGCGACCAGCCACTGGCCTGACGTGCGGTAGCCATCTTCACCCACGCCGGGTGCATCGGGCCGCACCACGGGCAGGCCCGTCGGGAGTCCGGCCTCGTCGAGCGGCACGTCGATGGCGCCGGCGCCGATGCGCTCGCTCTTGGGCGTCTTGAGCTTGGAGAGCTTGGGCTCGGCCTGCAGCTGCTCCTCTTGTGAGGGGAAGTCGCCATAGGTGACGGCAGCCTCGGCCCAGACACGGGCGTAGCGGTAGGGGAGGGCGGCCTCGAGGTCGGGGCCTACGCCGGCGAGGCTGGCCACCGGGTGGCTCTCGTCGATGGTGGCTGCCTCGCCCACACACACGAAGCCACGGGGCCGGATGGCGTACCAACCTCCGGCGCAGCCCCGGGTCGTGTAGGGCTTCTCCGCGCGTGCGACACGGGCTCCG
>JAUHZF010000137.1 GCA_030426145.1 Polyangia bacterium | reverse complement strand
ACCTCCAGCAGGGGAAGGCCGATGGTGGCGCCGAGGGCCCCTCCGAGAAAGCTGCGTCGTGCGAGTCGGTTCTTCTTCATCTCGATGCTCAGGGTTCGATCTTCAGGAAACGGAAGGCGTCGCTCGCCACGAGGTCGATGAGGAGGCCACGAAAGTCACCTCGCTCGTGGAAGCCCTCGCTCACCAGCTCGAGCAGAGGCTGCTCCTGGTCGGTGGGCGCACGGCCGACCGCGAACTGATAGAGGTGCTGCGTGAGGCAAGCAGAGACCTCGGGGCTGTCGGCGATGAGCGTGCCGAGCTCGGCCGCGCCATTGAAGTCACCAAAGCCGAGCAGATGGCCCTCACCCGTCACTTCGCAGGTGGGGTCATCGACCTCCACGTCGCGCCAGGCACCGTCGGGGCCGTAGTTCTCGAGGCCGAAGCCCAGGGGGTCGAGCTGGGTGTGGCAAGAGGCACAGGCCGGCTCGTCGACCATCGTGTAGCGTTCGCTCTTGCAGGTGGCGCCCGGGGGGAGCGGCGGCGGGTCGTCCGCATCCACGTTCGGGGGCGGCGGTGGAATGGTGCGGCAGAGCAATCGCTCTACGATGTTCTTGCCGCGCTGCACGGGACTGGTGTCACCGAACTTGCCACCGACGGTGAGGAACGCGCCGTGCGAGAGCAGGCCCTGGCGGCGGCCGGGGTCGGGATAGGTCACCCAACCTGGGCTACTCACGGCCGAGAACCCATAGTGAGCGGCCAGCTCCGGGTCGACGAAGGTTTCGCTGAACGTGAAGAGCTCGGACCAAGGTCGACCGTCATCGAAGACGACCCGATCGATGAGTGCCTCGGTCTCCTTCGTCATCGATGCGGCGAGATTGGGGTCGATGGGCATGCGATCGTAGTCGAGCCACAGCGCGTGGAAGCGCGCCACCTGAGCCCGTGCGCGCGTGTCCCCGAGCATGCTCTTGGCCACGTCGCGCAAGCCGTCCACGGTGTCGAGCTTCCCCGCCTCTGCCGCGTCGAGCAGGGCGTCGTCGGGACCCGTACCCCAGAGAAGGAACGATAGGCGGGAGGCGAGCTCGAACCCATCGAGGCGTCGCAGCTCCGGGTGGTCGGGAACCGGTTCACCGATCTCCACGCGGTAGAGGAAGCTCAGGTCTTGAAGCATCGCGCTCATCACGAGTGAGACGCCCACGAGGAAGTCGTCCTCCTCCACCGAGAAGTCTCCCAGCGTGGCGAGCTCGTCGACTTCGTCGGTCGTCAGAGGTCGGCGCAAGGCGCGGCGGCCGAAGGTTGCGATGAAGTCCTTCAGGCACGCGTCATCGGCCGGGCCTGTGGGTGCGCACGGCAAGAGCGCTTCGAGCGGCGCGCGCTGCTCGAGCAGGTCTTCGGCCAGCTTGCGCGCGACGAGGTTGGCGCCTTCGATGAGGCTCGCCGATGCCGCTTGGGTCGTATAGTCGTTGTCGAAAGGCGTCTGCGCATCGACGGGTAGCGCCTCGAGGCGGTCGGCCACGTCCACGCCGAGCAGGTCCCGCATCACCGCCGCCAGCTCGTGCCGGGTGAGGCGACGCGCCTCGATGGGCGCGTAGGTCCCCGAGGCACAGTCATGACAACTCGGGCCCGAGTCGGGAGGGGCGGGCGACGCGTTACCTCCGATGTCTCCCACGCAGGCCGAGGCCACCAAGGCCCCCGCCAACGCTACCGTGCCGACGAGCGGGCGCACCCCGCCGTCGACGAGCCTTCCCAGCCTCGCCATGTCGATCCTCCAGTCGTCGCGGACGAGGACGTCCCGCCGCGCGGCTCGAAACATGGGTGTCGCGTCGTGCTCGGCTTTGTCGAAAAAAGATCATCGAAACCCACGAAGCGGGGCGTCGTTCATGGATGGCGCTACCCATGCAGGATCGGGGGCTGTATCGTGCGTCGATGTGAGTCGTAACGTTCGCGGATCCCTCTTTGTCGACTACGTCCGCTTGATCCGAAGCACCAAACACGTCGACTGGGACCGTCACCTCGAGGAAGAAGACCTCGCTTTCCTCGAAGGCCGCATCGACGACGCGCAGTGGTACCCCATGACCACCTTCGAGCGCTTCGGACTTGGCATCCTGCATTGGGTGGCGCAGGGCTCGGTGGCGATGGTGCACGAGTGGGGCCGCCACCAGGTGGACGCGATGCTCCGCCTACACCCCGGACTCATCGAGCCCGAAGATGCGCGCGAGTCGCTCATGCGCGTGGCGGTCCACCGCCGTGGGTTCTTCGACTACGAAGTCTTGACCGTGCGCGAGGTCACCGACGGTCATGCCCTCTTGGGTCTCAGCTACCAGATGGGCGACGTGGCCGAGCTCGCAGCCTGCATGCAGACCATGGGTGCCTTCCGTGAGTTGCTCGACCGCGCCTACGCGCTGTCGGTCGAGGCGCACTTCACGAGTCGTCGCTGGGAGGGCGACAAGACGACGACGCTCGAGCTGACCTGGAAGTAGCGTGCCCTGGGGGCAGCGAGCGCGTCGAACATCTGCGACATCGCCATCAGTTGCTCACGGAGGGGGGTCGCATCTCGATCCGCGCCGCGGCCGTGGTCGAGCGTGCCCTCGAAGAGGGTTACGAGGTGCGGGCGCTGGTCCGCGACCCGTCGCGGGTGACGGTGAGGCATGAGCGACTCGAGCTCGTCCGCGGTGAGGTTCGAGGTTCCGGGGTCGAGGTTCGAGGTTCCGGGTTCGAGGTTCCAGGTTCGAGGTTCCAGGTTCGAGGTTCCAGGTTCGAAGACGAGGTTCGAGCTTCGAAGACGAGGTTCGAGCTTCGAAGACGAGGTTCGAGGTTCGAGGACGAGATCGAGATCGAGATCGAGCGCGAGAAGCGGCAACGCCCGTCGCAGGTCACCGTGGTGATAGGCGTCGCGTTCCGACGAAGCGTCTCGACCACTCATGGAGCCTACTTTGCCACAGCGGCCCGGGCGTCGATGACCCCGCTTGGTGCGGGTCAGGCGCATCCTCTACGATCGACGCCATGGGCACGACGCGGTTGGCGGTCATCGCCATGGGGCTCTGGGTAGGCACGTGGGTGGCATCGGGCTGCGAGGGCGGCGGTGACGACCCGGCGTCGTGCGAGACGAAGACCGACTGCGAAACGGGGGGACCCGGAGGCACGGGCGGCAGCGGGGGTGGAGCGGGCGCTTCGGGGAGCGGAGGGGGCATCGGCGGTGGCGGCGACGGTGGCGCTGGCGGCAGCGGCGGTGGCGATAGCGGTGTGAGCATCCCCCCCGGGACGACCACCTGTCAGCTCGACGCCGCTGGCTGCCTCGTCAGCACCGGAGACGAGAGCTGCAGCTTCGCCCTCGCAGAGATGATCGCCGGGACCTCGGCCACGGTGATGGTGAGGGGTGTGCTCGCCGACGCGATGGACCTCGCCGATGTGACCCTTTTCGCCTTCGGGCTCGACGCCAACCCGTCACCTCTGGGTGCGATGTGCAGCCTCAGCCGCCAGGGAACGAATGCGACCGCCTCGCTGGCCGACAACTTCATCGCCAAGGGTTCCGAGACGTGGACCATCGCCTCTGGGGACTACGCCTTCTCCGTGGAGTGCACCTTCGACAATACCGGCATGGGCAGCGCGCAGATGAGTGTCGACGGTGACGGCGCACCGGCCATGCCCCTCGCCTCCGGCGACATGGGCACCCAGAACCACGCCGACATCATCGTCACCGTGCGCGACGCGACCGTGTGCGCGGTGGCTGTCGCCCAGCCCTAGCCGCCGAGTCGCCTGAATTCAGAGGGTTGGCGCCCCAGAAGGCCGCGGGTTGACAAATTGGTCGAACCAATGAACCATTGGTCCAATCATGTTTCAACCCATCGCGCCGCGAGAATCTGCCGTCGACGCCTGCGCCGCCGCGCTGCGGCGCGCCATCCTCGCGGGCGAGCTGGAGGTGGGCGACCGCCTGCCCGCAGAGCGGCGCCTGGCCGAAGCCTTTGGGGTGAACCGCATGACGTTGCGTGGTGCGCTCGGTCAGCTGGCGGCGGCGGGTCTTCTCGACGTGCGACAGGGGCGCGGCCATGCGGTCCGCGACTTTCGCCACGAGGGCGGCCCCGACCTGCTGCCGGGCCTGAGCGAGCTCGCGGCCACGCCGAGCGAACGCGCGGCCATCGTCGACGACTTGCTGCGGGTGCGCCGTCACCTCGCGCGGGCCGTGCTCGAGAAGCTCGCCGAGCGCTCACGGGTCGACTGCGCGCCGGTGAGGCGCGCCATCGACGCCTTTGCCGAGGTGGTGGATGCCGATTCGGCGGCCGTCGGAGAGGCTGATCTAGCCGTCGTGCGCGCCGTGGCGGGCGCGACGGGGAGTGCGGTGCTTCAGCTTTGCTCGAATCCGATCGAGCGGGCTGTGCGCGAGATGCCCTGGCTGCGCGCCGTCATCTACGCGTCGCCCGAGCACAACCTCGTCGGCTGGCGCGCGCTGTTGGCGTGGATGGAGGGTGAACGGTCGATGGAGAGCATCGACCGCATCGTGGGTCTGCTCGCGTCGCGTGACGAAGCGGCAGTGGCCCGCGTGGGAGAGATGGCATGAGCGAACACGATGCGACACCTTGGTTGACCTATCTGTTGCTGCTCGACCCCAAGCGGGTGGTCCAGCGTCTGAAGGCGTTCGAGACCCAGGGGTGGTTGGACCGAGCCCCGAACGACTGGCAGCTGACTTTGGGTGTGCTGCGCATGTGGCACCGGGTGATCTTTCGCTCCGAGGAGATCGGCACGACCGTCGACCATCCCGTGCGGGCCACGTGGCGTGCGAAGCTGCTCGCCTGGCGCCCGCTGCGCTTTCCGTTTTTGATGGCCGAGCGGGCCATCAGCCCGTGGGATTTCTCGGGGCTCTTCAGCGACCGCGAGCGCGTCGTCCGGCACCTGCTCGGCGCGCATCACGATGGGGCGCAATTCGTCTACGACTTCGAGCTCCTGGCTACGGAGCGAAAGGTCGTCGAGCGCGTGCGCGACGAGGCCCGGGCCGTGGTCGATGGGAGCCATCCTCGTGGGGCCTGGCTACGCGACCTCGTGGTCTACGACCGCTACCACGAAGAGCTGCTCGAGGCGGCGGAGGCGGCCCTCGCCGGTGAGCTGAAGCTCGAGGGGGAGGCCCGCTTCGATCCGGATCTATCGTTCTTCGGCTACCTCTCGTGGTGCGCACGGCAGCCCGCCACCCCCATGGAGACGATGGTGGCGTGGCGCGAGGGGCGCTTCAGTCTCGATTCCGACCCCGCGCGCTGGAAGCAGGAGGTGGGCGCATGCGCGTGACCGATCTCCTGGAGGCGAGCCAAGCAGAGCTGCGAGCGTTGCTGCGCTCCGGCTATGCCATCGACCCCGCTTCGCTCGACGATACCGAGTATCGGGGGATCAGCCTCGGCATCCCCGGCGTGGTGGAGAAGCTCACCTGGAAGACCTTCAAGAAGGTCTTCCACCGCGATCGAAAGCGCGGCGTGTTGCGCGGTTGGAACGTGCGCATGGAGCAACGAGGGCTCGACGGGCCCTGGCTGCCGAAGACCAAGAAGCGGCAGCCGGTGACCTTCGGACACTTCGAGGTGGTCGCTGCTTCCAACGTGCCCGAGGGCTGCGACCGCGGTCTCCTCATCGACTACGCCCGGGGCGGAAACCGTCGCCTGGATCCCGTCTCACGATTGCGTGACCCCATCGTCGCGCTGAAAGAGGGCAGTGCGGATCGGCTCCTCGGGTGGAGCTACCTGCAGGTAGGTCGCAAGCAGGTGGGCACCCCGAGCTTCTTCTGGCTCGAGCGTGATGCACCGCTCAGCCATCATGTCGAGCCGCCTGTAGGCTGACGGTCGCTACGCACAAGACCAGGCCCGAGATGGTGCCGGTGCCGAGGGAGCCGAACGATGCGACGTCTGTGAGTAGGACTCCCTTCGGGCCGACGGGTCGGGCATGGTGGGGTCATGGCGAAGAGCGATGACGAGCGTCTGGAGATCCGCCGGCCATCCGAGCTGCGCCAATGGCTGAAGAAGCACTGGCGTCGGCCGGAAGGGCTGTGGCTGGTGTCCTGCAAGAAGCACTGTGGCGAGCACTACGTGTCTTGGGGGGACATCGTTCGAGAGCTGCTGTGCTTCGGCTGGATCGACAGCCAGACGCGCACACTCGACGAGGACCGGAGCATGATCTGGATCAGTCCGCGCAAGGCCGGGAGCATGTGGTCTCGGATCAACAAGGAGCACGTGGAGGCGATGGTGGCCCAAGGGCGCATGACCCCCGCCGGGCTCGAGAAGATCGAAGAGGCCAAGCGGGACGGCTCCTGGACGCTCCTCGACGACGTGGAGGCGGGGGTGGTGCCTGACGATCTCGCTGCGGCGTTCGATGCCGACCCCGACGCGCGCGCGAAGTTCGAGGCGTTCACGCCATCGCAACGCAAGGGCTTCTTGTGGTGGGTCAAGAGCGCCAAGCGAGCGCCGACGCGAGCGGACCGGATCGCCAACACGGTCCGCTGTGCGGCACGCAACATCAAGGAACCGCGCAAGGTCCCCGAGTGACCGACCACCGTCGGTTACAGGTGTCGGCTCAACAGCTGCCGGGTGTCTGGGTGCAGTCGTAGTCCTCGGCGACCTGCTGTCCGCCGAGGTATCCCCCGTTGCAGTCGATGAACCCATCGCCGTCGTTGTCGATGCCGTCGTGACAGCGGTCCCAGCCCGTCTCCGCGCCGTCGACGCAGGTCGATAGCCCCGAACAGTCAGGATCCATGCAATCGATCGCGCCGTCCCCGTCGTTGTCGATGCCGTCGTCGCAGAGCTCATCGCAATGGTCGGCGCAGTCGTAGTCGCGACAGTCGACGTGGCCGTCGCCGTCGTTGTCGAAGCCATCCGAGCAAGCGATGTCGCTCGACTCTGGGCCCGGCGCTCCCGGCACGCTGCACGACTCGGCTTCGGTGAAACCCGCGAGTGCGGTCGCGCAATCCGCGCCGGGCTGAGGCCCTTCCTCCAAGCTGTTGAGCGTTGCCAGGCACGCGCCGGCCGCCTGCCCCAGCTGCTGACAGCAGACACGAAGGTTTTCGCACGAAGCCTCGCTCGACGGTCTGGCGTCTCCCCCGCAGCGTCCCCGCGAACGCCACGACGACACCGTCGCTTCACAGGCCTCCTCAGCGTCGGCGTCTCCCCGCGCCTCCTCGACCGCGTCTTCGCAGGCCTCTGCGAGCGAGGGTGCGAGCTCCTGGCAGCAGTGCAAGGCCTCCTCGCAGGCGGGACCGAGGCCATCACACCTCAGCTGCGCGCAGCCGACGGCGATGGCGATGGCGATGGCCATGCGGGCAATCCGATGATTCTCCATGGCCGGACGGTGCCAGTCCGCGCGGCCCTTCGCGATACGTCGTTCGACGTACGAAGCGCTTGGTCATGGTCGAGGCTGAGCTGGCGTTGCGCGAGGGGATCGTGCAAGAGGCCGTCTTCGCACCTCGAGCGTCGCCTCGACGCCGCGTTGCCGCTCAGCTGTGGAGGTCGACGCGCGGGCCGCCCTCCATCAGGAGGCGGCTGATCTCGTCGGCGTCTTCGACCCCTGCGGCGCGGACGGCGGCGGCGAGCTGCGCGCAACGGTCTTCGCGGGCGAGGTACGACAGGGCGAGGGCGCCGAGCTCGGCCTCGGGGAGGGCCTCGGCGTACGACAGGCCTTCACGGTAGACGAGCCGGGTGGAGAGGGATGCGGCCACGATGCCGGCTCGATAGGCGCTCGGGAGGCGATCGAGGCGGTCGGCGGCCAGCTCGACGAGGAGAGGGGGCATGTGCTCGCGCACCAGACGAGCCACGGTATCGGGGGCGGCCTCCGCGATGCGGTCGAAGCCGTCGAGGATGGCGTCGTTGACGCGGGCGATGGTGCGGCTGAGCCGCACGCTGAGGGCAGGGAGGAGCTCACCCTTCGACAGCGTGTACTCCCGCAACAGCAGGCTCGCCTCCCGACGCGCCAAGAGGCGGAGCTTCGCGAGCACCTCCTCCACGAAGCGCTCCTTGTGGGCCATCAGCTCCTCCGGCGACAGGAGCATCGACGCACAGATCTCGTAGCTGCTGCAGATGACGCCGCACTTGTTGGCGCTGCTGTCCTTGATGATCAGCGTGCCGTGCTCCGAGAGGGCGTTGCGCGCGTCGGGGGTGACGAAGAGGTTGGCCCCCTCCACGATGAGGGGGCTGGACGGGCGCCCCTCGGCGTCGAGGTAGTCGCGCCAGTTGCCGCTGTGGATGGTGGCGGGCCGGCCGCCGGCGGGGATGAAGGCGTCGGCGACGATGCGGTTGTGCAGGGTGTTGCGGAGCGCGATGCCGTCGGGGGCATCGAGCGGCACGACCCGCCCTCGCGGCCCGAGCTTGTCGGGGGCGAAGTCGGCGATGGGTGCCTCGGCCTTCACGAGCCGGGTCAGCTCCTGGTGGTCGAGCCCATCCGGGTCTTCGGCCGAACCGCTGCCGTCGGCGAGGCCCACCACCACCGCCTTGTCACCGTACTCCCGGAACAGGATGAGCAGCTCGTTGCCAGCCACGTCGCCATCCGGACCGCCGGTGAGCTTCACGCTGAAGCGCTGCTTGCGAGGGTCGATCCCCGCGTGTCGCAGCGCCTCCTCGAGGAAGACGTTCACGCCTTCGGACGTGACGCCGTACTCCTTGTGATTGATCCCGGCCCCCGGCTTGCTCGACATGAAGGCATTGGCGAGGGGGTATCCGCGGTACTGGGCCCGCGCCGCGATCCATTCGATGAGCGCGGGTGAGATGTTCTCGTCCGGGCCGAGGAAGATGAGCTCTTCGGCGCCCAGGCGATCGACGATGTGCTCGCGCGCGGTAGGCGTGATGAGGTCGAGCACGCCGTCCGTGAAGGCGCGCACGCAGGCTTCGATCTCGCGCTCGGGGCTGGCGAGGATGACGGCTTTGCTGCCACCCTCGGGAATGTCTTTGTTCTTGAGCTGCTGGGCCGAGGCGAGGTCGTAGACTTCGTCGTAGAGGCGGCGTGACTCCACCGCGTACTGCTCGGGGCCGCGCGGACGCACGACGCGCACGCCACCGCGCGCGATGTCCCGGAAGCGCACGTGGAAGGCGTCGAAGCCGCGACCGGTGACGAAGAAGACCCCGTAGGGCCGCGGTCGTGTGTCGGCGTCGCTCACCACGAGCTCTGGGTCGAGGCGCAGGGCCAGGCCGTAGCGCCGCGGGAGGTGGATGTTGGTGCGGAGCGTTCCCTCCACGGTGGCGGTCATCGCGTGAAGGGCCCGACGCACGCTCGCCTCGCGCACGCGGGTGTCGATCTCCTCGTGCAGCTCCTTGAGGCGTGCTTTGAAGGCCTGCTCGTCGAGCGGCGACGTCGGCGCGAAGCGGTCGGCGAAAAGCTGGGTGAGGCGCGCCACGAAGTCGACGTTGCGACCGATCCATGTGAGCAGCCGCTCGCGCGAGAAGGTGAAGTGGTCGTCGCGGGCGAGGTGGGCATGCACCACGTGGCTCAGGGCGACGGCGAGCTCCGCCTGCACCATGTCCAGCGTGTCGGCCTTTTCATAGGCGAGCTCGATGGCTTCGTGGTTCAACCATCGCAGGCGCTGCAGGTCGCGTCGCAGCGTGGCGAAGCCCTTCTCGCTGCCGCTGAGCCGGCCGTCGTCGGCGAGCACGAAGCCCAGGATGCTGATGGTGCCGCCCCTGCCATCGTCGAAGACGTCGAGGTAGGCGCGACGGATGTCGTACTGGTGGTGACCGAAGTAGTTGCAGAGGCGCTCGAAGAGCACCGGCGGGCGGGCGTTGCCGGCCGCGACGTTGACCCGCACCCGACCCTCGAGATGCGGCTCGGCCGACAGCTCGATGGCGGTGTGGTCGGTGTCTTCCACCGCTCGGCACAGCCCGTAGTGCAGGCAGATCCGCTCGGGGGTGACCGACTCGAGGTAGTCGTGCGTGCAGGCCTCGAAATGGCGACCGATCGCTTCGAGCTCGTCTCCGGTCATGCCCTGCTTCGTGGCCAGCTCCAGGACCTCGGTGCGCTTCTGCGCGAGGGCGGCATCGCTCGGATCGAAGCGAGGGGCCTCCCCGAAGCGGAAGGTGTCGAGGACGAGCGAGCCGTCCTGGGCCGAGTGGACCTTCGCCGACCGGAGCGCAGCGTCCTTGGGGATCTGCAACAGGAGCTCGGCGAGGAGGCCGGGGCGGTCGCCCTCATTGAAGAAGGTCCAGCTCGCGTCGTCGTCGGTCTTGACCACCAGTCGGAGGGGGCGCTCGTCGGCGCGGGCGGCGATGATGGCCCGGAGGTGAGCCTGGCGGGTCCGCTGATCGGTGTCGCGGAAGTACGCCGGAGGCATCTGCTCCAAGAACCACGGCACGACCTCGTTGGCCGTGGCGGAGAAACCTTCGATGAGGGCGGCGGTGAGAGCAGGATCCGACTTCACGGTTGCGGTCCTTACGCCGCTTCATCGCGCGACGAAACCCCCATGAAGGGCGATATTCAGGACGCAGTGCGTCATCCCGTACGACGTCGCGCGAGCACCTGACCGCCCACTGCGAGGGCGAAACAGAGCCACAGCGGCAGGTCGCCGAACCGGGCGTAGAAGGTGGACCCTTCCCGCAGCTCGGGCTCGGCGATGATGAAGCCGGGGGTGGCCTCGTCACGCCGGACACGAACCCGGCCGTAGGCATCGATCCAACTCGCCACGCCGAGGTTCACGGCGCGCACCATGTCGCGTCGCAGCTCGATGGATCGCATGGCCGCGAGTCGAAGGTGGAGCTCGGGCTCTTCGGTGCCGACGAACCAAGCGTCGTTGGTGACGTTGACCAGGAAGTGGGGCTGCGTGGCGGCGAAGTTCTCTCGCCCGTAGGCGGGCAGGGTATCTTCGTAGCAGTTCAGCACCCCGAGCCGGGCCGGTGCGCCATCTGTGCGCGGTAGCTCGAGCCCTCGAATGGTGGCGCCGGGGATGAGGCTCCCGCTGCGGTGAAACAGCCGTCGAAGGGCGGGGAATACGTCACCGAGCGGCACCATCTCCCCAAACCAGAGCAACTGCATCTTGTCGTAGCTCGGCTGCAGACTGCGATCGGAGGCGACGATCGTGGCGGCGTTGAAGCTGTTGCGCTCTACACTGCCGTCTTCGCGCTTGAAGGGCTTGTCGCGACCGATGAAGCCGAACAGCACCGGGCCATCGACATTGCCTCCGATGATCTGCCGGCGCCCCCCGGGCGCGTAGGGGCCGTCGTGAGGAAGGGGGAAGGGGTAGGCCGCTTCGGGCCAGATCGAGAGGTCGACGCCGCCCGCTTCGGCGTGGGCGGTCTGCTGGCGCAGAATGGTGAGAATGCGCGGCCAGTTCTTGGGATCCCACCGCTCTTTGGGTTGGATGCCCGCGTGGATGAGGCCCACCCGCACCACCTCGTGCTCCGGGGCGGCGGGCGGCATCACGGCGACGCCGTAGAGCAGGAGCGCCGCGATGATGAGACCTCCGCCGGCGAGCTGCCGCAGCGCCTGCCCGCGGTCGCCGCGACGCGACCAGGTCGCAACCCCTCCTGCACCCAACGCGCACGCCACGGCCATCAGCGCGCTCACCCCGCGCTCGCCGATGAGGTCGCCCGCCTGCACCAAGGTGGGCCACGGCGACAACAGCCCGGCCGGTGACCACAGGAACACGCTGGGCATCGACAACGCGACGAGCACGCCCATCCCGAAGACGAGGGGGAGGGGGACCCGAAAGCGTCGTCCGACCCATACGGCGAGCCCGGCCCCGAGGCCCCAGTGGAGCGACTGCGCGATGGAGAGCAGGAGATGCGCGAGCAGGGCCAGGCCCGTACCCAGGTCCGTGAACAGGTCGATGACGCTGGGCACGAAGCGGAGGCCGATGAGCCCACCGGCAGTGCCCCAGAGCAAGCCGACGGCGAAACCCTTACCGAAGCCGCGTCCCTTACGAATGGCGTCGTCGATGGCCCAGGCGAGCATGCCGAGGCCGACGAACATCGCAGGATAGACGTCGGTCGGAGGCGTGGAGAGGCCGGCTACGAGGCCGCCACCGATGGCGACCCACCAACGCGCGTGACGCACCAACGCGCCCCGCTTGGCACCGGACGCGGGCGCGTCAGCCGCGTCGTCGATGGGGTCCGCCTCGGGGGCGGTGGGGCTCACCACCAGAAGGTGACGCCGGCGCGGAGCAGGCCCGCTGCCGAAGCGTTCGAGACCTCGTTGGTCTCCGCGTTGAAGTACTCGGGGAAGCGTCCATCACCATCGCTGTCGGTACGGCCACGCACGAACGCGAGCCCGTCGATGTTGATGCCGACCAGCGGGGCGACGCGGAACTCGAGGCCGAGGCCGCCGTGCCCACCGAAGTAGGTGTAGTCGTCGCCCGTGCCGTCGCGCAGGTTGGGCTGCGCCACGTCGGAGAAGACCCGCGCGAAGGTGAGGTTCATGCCGGCCATCAGGTAGAACTGCGCGATGCTCCGCGGGTTGACGTAGAGCATGGCCGTCATGCCGAGGGGCAGCTCTTGCCGCTCGAGGCCGTTGGCGTCGATGCCGCCGATGAAGTCGGTGGAGAAGTCCATCGCGAACATCGGGGTGGGGCGGTAGCGCATGCTGAAGCCGATGCCCGCCATGCCGGCGTCGGACTCGACGTCGTCGCGGTAGCGCGGCAGCAGCACGCCGTTGACGCGCAGGTTCATGCCCCAGCGGCGGTGACGAACGCGCCGGCGGTGACGATCTTTGCGCGACTTGGGCGGGGCCGCGGGCACGTCGGGCACACCCTTGGCGGATGCACCCTTGGGCTTGCCGCGCTCGTAGATGATGACCTGAGCGGGGCCGCCGTCGGGATCGGGACGCACCTCGATGACGCGGGTGTCGCTGGATCCAGGCTCCGGTGGAGGCACGCGGATGTGGATGGCCTCTTCGTCGCCCTGGACCTCGATCTCCTCGCCACTGGCGGCGACGTCGTCCGGGTCTTCGGCGACGACCGGCGGTGCGATCTCGGTTTCTTCGCAGAACGCGCCAGGGGGGCAGGCGGCATCAGAGGAAGCAGCCTCGGTGGCATCGGCGGCATCGGCCGGGGCGTCGGCAGCCTCTGCCTCTACGGCTTCGGCGTCATCCGCGGTGGCAATACTGGGGGCCACCACGAGCATCGCGAGCGTGGAAGCGACGCCAAGACAGGTGGTACGCATCGTCATCGGTAGGGCTCTCCTTGCTGTCGTCACCCAGCAGGGACAAGCCTAGCAAACGGCCGCCCAGGGTCCAGGAGAGTCCGCGCCACCCTTCTCGACCGCAGCAATCCGTCGCCGGTCGCACATCGCGCGGCGCTTGAGTATGCTCCGCCCCCGTTTTGACCGACCCGACTCCATCCGCCATCCCGCCTTCACTCACCGTGAAGGCTGGTCACGTGCAACCCCTCTGGGCCGGCCACCCCTGGGTGTTCAAGCAGGCCGTAGAGCGCGTCGACGACGAAGCCGTCCCGGGGGGCGAGGTGCTCGTCATCGATCCCCACGGCAAGATCCTCGGGCGTGGGCTCTATTCGCCCAAGTCTGCCATCGCCGTGCGCCTGTTCACCCTCCATGGTCAACAGGCCGTCGACGCCGAACTCATCCGAATGCGGATCGAGAAGGCGGTGGCGCTTCGCCTCGCGCACGGTTTGCCGAATGCCGAGCCCGGGGCCGAAACCACGGGGTTCCGCCTCATCCACGGCGAGGGCGACGGCCTGCCCGGCCTCATCGTCGACGTGTTCGGGGGCACGCTCGTGGTCCAGCTCGGTACGGCGGGCCTCAAGCGCTTGGAGGAGGCCATCTTCGATGCGCTTCAGGCCGTGTGTCAGCCGGGGGCCATCCTCGACCGCACGCCGAAGTCGATCGCGCAGCAGGAAGGCTTTGCGCCGAACGAGGAGCCCTTGCGCGTCGTGCGTGGCGACAAGCCCGACGCCCTGCGCTTCCACGAACGTGGGCTCGCCTTCGAGCTCCCGCTCGAGTTGGGGCAGAAGACGGGCTTCTACTTCGACCAGCGCCCGCTTCGCGCGCGCGTCGAGGCGGTGAGCCGGGGCAGCACCGTGCTCGACGCCTGTTGTTACGTCGGCGCCATCGGCCTGTCCGCGGCACGCGGCGGGGCCAGCGACGTGTGGGCCGTCGACACCAGCGCGCCTGCGCTCGAGGCGGGCAAGGTCTGCGCCGAGAAGAACGAGCTCACCGTCCGCTTCGAGGCGCTCGAGGCGGCCCAGGCCTTCCGTCAGGCCGCTGCGGACGGTGGCTTCGACATCGTGGTCTGCGATCCGCCCAAGCTCGCCAGCCGCCGAAAGTCGCGCGACAAGGCGCTCAACAACTACCGCAAGCTCGCCGCCGGCGCGGTGGGGGCCACCAAGTTGGGGGGGCTCGTCGTCTTCTGCAGCTGCTCGGCCGCGATCTCGCTCGAGATGCTACAGCGCGCCCTCGCGCTCGGGGCTCGGGACGCGGGCCGTCGCGCCACCGTCGTCGAGCGCTCTTTCCAAGGTCCGGACCACCCCGTGGTGGCAGCCTTCCCCGAAGGTCTTTACCTGAAGGGACTGATGGCCCGCGTCGACGACCTATGAAGCCGCTCTCGTCCATCCCGCCCCACGAGGTCGCGTCGCTCCGTGGCGTCGTCTTCGATCTCGACGGGACGGTGCTGGACGAGGGGGGGCGTCTAGCACTGCCGACCTACCAGGCCCTACATCGGATGGCCGATGCGGGGCTCGAGCTCGTGGCGTGCACCGGCCGTCCGGCGACCTGGGCCGAGGTCGCGGCTCGGCAGTGGCCCATCACCCTCGGCCTCGGCGAGAACGGAGCCGTGGCCTACGTGAGGGCCGGGGAGGGGCTCGACCGACTCGATCGGCTCGACCCCGAAGCGCGTACCGCCCGTCGCGCCCGCCTGGAGGCGATCGTGGCTCAGCTCCGCGCGCGGCACCCCACGCTGGTGCTCGCCGACGACAACCTCGGTCGGCTCACCGACGTGACCATCGACATCGGCGAGCGTCACCACGTGCCGGCCGAGACGGTGGCGGCGGTCCGTCGCGACGCGGCGACACTCGGCGCCCGGACCTTCTTGTCGAGCATCCACCTGCACGTGACCTTGGAGGGCGACGACAAAGCATCGGGCACCGTCCGGGCCTTGCGACGGCACCTCGGGGTCGACGTGACCACCGCCCTGCGGCAGTACGCCTTCGTGGGTGACAGTGGAAACGACGCCGCCTGCTTCCAGGCCTTTCGGCTCACGGCCGCGGTGGCCAACGTTCGGCCCTACCTGTCGACCTTCTCCCGCGGCCCCCGCTTCGTGAGTCAGGCATCGATGGGGGCGGGCTTCGTCGAGATCGCGGATGCGCTCCTGGGGGCCCGCGGATGACGACGGAGCGCATGTGGTGGCTGCAGGTGGTCGATCGACTCACCGGTCGCGGCCCCGCGCCCATCGAGCTGGGGGCGCAGTTCCGACGCAACCTCCCGCTCTACCTCGTGGGTGCCGTCACCCTCGCGGCTCAGCAGGTCTGCATGGCGAGCCGCGACTATCTCGTGCGCGACTCGGTCGACGCCATCGGCAACCACGCCTCCGACGTCGCAGCCCGCAGCGCCATCCTCATCCTCGTGGTGAGCATGACCGCGATGGTGATGCGCCTCTTGAGTCGCATCACCATGTTCACCGGCGGGCGCAACGTGGAGTACGAGCTGCGGCGAGAGCTGCTCGCACACCTGCACCGCCTCGGGCCGAGCTTCTTCGGGCGCCTCGCCACCGGCGAAATCATGAGCCGCGCCACCAACGATCTTCAGCAGGTGCGCCTGCTGCTCGGTTTCGGCGTGCTCAACGTGGTCAGCTCGCTCTTCGGGCTCATCAGCGCCCTCTACGTGATGCTCGACATCTCGTGGCGCCTCACGGTCTCCGCGCTCGCGGTCTTCCCCGTACTCATCCTCGTGATGCGGCGCTTCTCGGTCGCGCTCTTCAAGCGCAACCGCGACAACCAGGAGTCGATCGGCCGCATGAGCGACCGGGTGCTCGCGAGCCTCTCCGGGGTGCGGGTCGTGCGCTCGTTTGCGATGGAGGATGCCGAGCTGGCCGCCTTCGACGAAGCCAACGCCGACTACCTCGAGAAGAGCCTGGCCCTCGCGCGTCTGCGGGGCTCGATGGGGCCGGTCATGGGCGGCATGAGCGCGATCGGCGTGCTCATCGTCTTCTGGTACGGCGGGGTCCTGCTCGTCGAAGACCCCAAGTTCACGCAGGGTGATTTCGTCGCCTTCTGGCTCGCGCTCCTGCGCCTGGTCTGGCCCATGATGGCCCTCGGCTTCGTCGCTGCCATCGTGCAGCGCGGGCGGGCGGGGTACGAGCGGCTCCGCAGTGTGTTCGACGCCGAGCCCGACGTGGTCGACGGCGAAGAGCTGGGGCCCTCGGCCATTCGTGGACGACTCCGCGTGGAGGGCCTCACGTTCGCTTACGACGACACCAAGGTCCTCGATGGAGTGAATTTCGAGGTCTCCGAAGGGGGATCGCTCGCCATTCTCGGCCGCACCGGCGCGGGCAAGAGCACCCTGGCCGCGCTCCTGCCACGGCTGTTGCCCACCGAGCCGGGCACGGTCTTCCTCGACGACCGCGACATCTGCGACCTTCCGCTCGAGACGGTGCGCGCCGCCATCGGCTACGCCCAACAGGACGCCTTCCTCTTCTCGACCACCGTCAGCGAGAACGTCGCCTATGCCCTCGAGCTCCCGCCGGTCGAGCTCATCGAAGGCGCGGCGCGTGAAGCTCAGGTCTACGACGACGTGATGATGTTGCCCGACGGCTTCGACACCGTGGTGGGTGAGCGCGGGGTCCAGCTCAGCGGGGGACAGAAGCAGAGGGTCGCGCTCGCACGCGCCCTCATCCGGGAACCGCCCGTGCTCGTGCTCGACGACCCATTGTCGGCCGTCGACGCGCGCACCGAGGCGGCCATTCTCGAGGCCATCGAGCGCCAGAAGGCCCAGCGCACGGTCATCCTGATCACCCATCGCGTGGCCGCGGCACAGCGTTGCGACCAGGTGGTGGTGCTCGAGCAGGGCCGCGTGCTCGAGCGTGGGACCCACGACGAGCTCATTGCCGAAGGGGGCGTCTACGCGCTCTTCGCCCAGGAGCAGCAGATGGAGGCGGACCTCGCCGCCATCGGGATCCGCGAAGCGCCTTCGGCGTCGCTGCAGGAAGGGCCGGAGCCGTGAGCGAGGCCGCCGTCGACTCGAATCGCAAGCGCCCCCAGGGAGGCCGCACGACCCGTGAGCGGGCCGAGCGTGCCCTGCGTCGTTTCCACGACGAAGAGGATCTCGAGCGGGTCTACGACCTGCGGATGATCCTGCGACTTTGGCCCTACGTCCGGCCGCACCGTCGTCATCTCGCAGGCTCGTTGGTCATGCTCCTGCTCATGGCGGTCTTCGGCCTCACCCGCCCCTTGGTGATGCGGGCCGCCCTGCAGGACTTCGAGGTCCAGGGCGCGGATCGCCTTCCGCTGTATGGCGGACTGCTCGCCTTCGTGATCGCCTTCGAGCAGATCCTCGCCTTCCCGCAGCTCTATTGGGTGCAAGTGGCCGGTGCTCGAGCCATGGCGGGGCTGCGGCGCGAGGTCTTCTCGTTTCTGCACACCCGTAGCCTCGGCTTCTTCGACACGCGGCCCATCGGGCGGCTCGTCACGCGCGTGACCAACGACGTCGACGCGATGAACGAGATGTTCGCCTCGGGGGCGCTCAATGCCGTGGGCGACCTCGTCCGGCTGGTGGCCATCGTGGCCATCATGCTCAGCCTCAATTGGCGGATGAGCCTCTTCGCCTTCGCGGTGGTGCCGCCCATCGCATTGCTCGTGAACTGGACGCGGACGCGAATGAGGCGCGCCTATCGCGACGTGCGGTCGCGCACGGCGCGGATGAATGCCTACATCAACGAGCAGGTCTCGGGCATTGGTGTGGTGCAGGCCTATGCGCGCGAACGGCGGAGCCAGGAGCGGTTCGACGAGATCAACTACGCCTATCGCGCGGCGAACACGCGGGCCATCGTGCTCGATGCCACCCTCGACGCGTCCATCGAGATGGTGAGCAGCATCTGTATCGCTTCCATTCTCTGGTACGCGTCGGGCGATGCGATGCCATCGGGGGTCGACTTCGCGACCCTCTTCGCCTTCGTGGCTTACATCGACCAGTTCTTCATGCCGATTCGCAACCTGTCGGCGCGTTACACCCAGATCCAGTCGGCGCTGGCCGGCGCGGAGCGGGTCTTCCAGCTCATGGGCAGTGAGGACGAAGACGCGGCTGTCGAGCTGCGCTCATCGCTCTCGGGCCGCGGGAGCTGGCCCGAGGAGGGCACGGATGCCTTCCACTTCAAGGACGTGACCTTCGCCTACAAGGAGGGCAACCCCGTCCTCTACGATATCGACCTGCGGGCGAAGCGCGGCGAGACCATCGCCATCGTGGGCCCGACGGGCTCCGGCAAGAGCACCATCGCTTCCTTGCTGTTGCGCCTCTACGAGATCGATGAGGGGGTGCTCGAGGTCTTCGGACGCGACATCACGCAGATCGAGCGGACCGAGCTACGCCGTGCCTTCGCGGTGGTGCCGCAGGACGTGTTCCTCTTCCCGGGCACGGTCGCGAGCAACATCGCGGCCGGCACGGGCGATCCCGACGAAACGAAGGTCCGCGAGGTGCTCGAGCGTATCGGTGCCCTCGACCTGATGGAGCGGCGCGAGGACGGGATCCACGCTCCGGTGAGGGAGCGCGGTCAGAACTTCTCGGCCGGAGAGCGTCAGCTCATCGCTTTGGCGCGCGCGCTCTATCGCGATCCGCCATTGCTCATCCTCGACGAGCCGACAGCGAGCATCGACAGCGACACCGAAGCCGAGATCCAGCGCGCGATGGATGCGGCCATGAGCGATCGCACGGCGATCATCATCGCGCACCGCCTATCGACGATTCGCAACGCCGATCGCATCGTCTGCATTCATCAGGGTCGGATCATCGAGCAGGGTGACCACGATCACCTGATGGAGCTCGATGGCATCTACGCCCGGATGTACAAACTCCAAGTGGCGCGACGCGCCATCGAGGAGAAGGTCGACGCCCTGGTTCGCTGACCGGACGCCGACCCGTTCGGTTCAACCGGCGGTAGACGAGGCGCTCGGGGCCGCGTCGGGTTGCGCCGCGTCGGGCTTGGCCGCCCAGCTCATGCAGTAGCCACCAGGCTGCACGGGACCGGTGAAGAGCTTGCAGCCGCCGCAGTCGCCGTGTTTGCCTGCCTCGTACTGAGCGCAGTTGTCGCAGCGCTTCTTTTCGTCCGCGGTCTTGTCCACGTACTTGAGCGTGGAGCGCATCTGCTTCGAGTTGGCGTCGACGGGCGCCTTGCAGCCGGTGCCGCCGGGGGCGCTCGACTTCGAGGTCTTGGCCGGCGTGTCCTTCTTGTCCTGCCCGCAGGCGACCAGCGCGAGGGTCGCGAGGCCGGCGCCGCCGAGAACGAGGAGGTGTCGTCGTTGGATCGAGTCTCGATGGGTCATGTCCGCGACCTTAAGCAAGGGCTGGGCCGACATCGTCGACGACGGTCCCACGTGCCCGCTAAGTGCGCAGGCACACACCTCTCGTGGCGGCGTGGCGAGGGGAACGAGAGCGTGGGACCGAGCAACGTGTGTCGCCGTTGTTGCGACACACATGAACAGTTGTCGGTGAAGTTCAAATTCAACATCAAAACAAGCAGTTGACGCGAGGGGAGGCTGCGCGGCGAAGCGAGCCTTCTCGCCGCACGCTGGCAGAGGTAGCTCGTGGCTCATGGATCAACCATTCATGGGCTCGACCGGGGTTCGGGTCTCCGGCCTGGCGTTTGGGACCATGTCCTTCGGGGGCGACGCCGACGAGACGACGTCGGGCGCGATGTACCGCCGATGCCGCGACGCCGGGGTCAACCTCTTCGACTGTGCCGACGTCTACGTCGAGGGCCGCTCCGAGGAGATCTTGGGGCGGCTCATCGCAGGGCACCGCGACCAGGTGGTGCTCACCAGCAAGGCCTACTTCCCGACCGGAGAGGGCCGGAATGACCGCGGGACCTCGCGGTACCATCTCGTGCGCGCGGTGGAGGCGAGCTTGAAGCGCCTCGGCACCGATCGCATCGACGTCTACTTCCTGCACCGGTTCGACGACGTGACTCCGCTCGAGGAGACCCTGCGCGGTGTGGAGCAGCTCGTGCAGCAAGGGAAGATCCTCTACCCGGCGGTGAGCAACTTCGCGGCCTGGCAGACGTCGAAGGCCCTGGGCATCGCCGAACGCCACGGTTGGGCGAAGGTGACCGCGATCCAGCCCATGTACAACCTCGTGAAGCGGCAGGCCGAGGTGGAGCTCTTCCCCATGGCAGAAGCAGAGGGGCTGGCCGTCTTCCCCTACAGTCCGCTCGGCGGCGGTCTGCTCACCGGCAAGTACGGCGTCGAGAGCCGGCCCGAGGGCGGCCGTCTCACGACCAACAAGATGTACGAGGTGCGCTACGGCACACGCGCCATCTACGAGATCGCCGAAGCTTTCACCGCGCTCGCGGCCGAGCTCGGCCACCACCCGGTTTCGCTCGCCATCGCCTGGGTCGCGAGCCATCCCGCGGTGACGGCTCCGCTCTTGGGAGCGCGCAACCTCGAGCAACTCGAGCCCGCCCTCGCGGCCGCGGAGATCACGCTCGACGAAGAGACACGGGCCCGGATATCGGCCCTCTCTCCGGAGCCGCCGCCGGCGACGGACCGCAACGAGGAGCGTTCGGAGCACAACTATGGCAAACGTTGAGGGGATGGCTTCGTGGATGCGATTCGTCGTGGGGGGGCTCCTCGGCCTCGGGCTTCTCGGCTGTACGTCGGCGGAGGGCGAGCAGGTGCCGCCCCAACCCGAGGTCGGGCTGCCGCTGCTCGGTAGCGACTGTGACCCGCTGGTCCAGGCGTTCTGCGGGCTGCCTTTCCCCTCGGATGTGTACCGCCTCGACGACCCCACGGGCCTGAACCCGAGCGGCAAGTCGATTCGCTTCGGCGCGACCACGCTTCCCCCTCGCCTCAAAGACGGCCAGCACCTGCCAGCCTCGCTTTTCTACGACCACGATGGCTTCTCGCCCGGACAGGCGGCGATGACCTACCTCCCCTACGCGAGCGCGCAGGGGTGCGCGTCGCCCTTCGACATCGCCCGTTCGCTCGACGACGACTCCCCGACCATCCTGCTCGAAGCCGACACTTTCCGTCGCGTGCCGCACTGGGTCGACATCGACGCCAGCAACCTCGACGAGGTGGTGGAGGGGGATCCCGACCAACGCCTCTTCCTCATCCGACCCGCCGAGCGCCTCCGCGATGGCACGCGCTACATCGTGGCCATCCGCAACATCGTCGATCGCCGCGACGGGAGCCTCGTGCCCACGAGTCCGGTGTTCGAGGCGCTGCTCGAGGATCGGCTCCTCGACGAAGACGAGGGTGACCTCGCAGCGCAGTGGACCACCTTTGCTCGGCGCCGCAAGTACGACGATATCTTCGGCCGTCTCGAAGCGGCCGGGATCGGCCGCGAAGGCCTGCAGATCGCGTGGGACTACACGACGGCCAGTCGCGACAGCAACACCGGCTACATGGTTCAGATGCGCGACCTCGCCCTCGAGGCGGTGGGCGATGCGGGGCCGCCCTTCGTGGTGACCAACGTCGACGAGGACTACAACGACCTCATCCTTCGCCGAATCGAAGTCGAGATGGAGGTGCCGCTCTACCTCACCAGCGCCTCCGACGGGTTCGAGCCCGACAACATCGACCGGCTGTTCCTCAACCCACAGGGCGAGCTACAGCAGAACGGGACGATGACCCAGAAGGTGGTGATCCTCGTGCCGCGCACGGTGGAGACGGAGGGGGCACACGCGCTACTGCAGAACGGGCACGGCCTCTTCGGTTCGCGTACCGAGGGCAACGGAGGTTATCTCACCCGCATCGCAGCCGAAGGGCGCTACATCGCCTTTGCCACCAACTACTTCGGCTTCGATCAGGAGAGCATCGGCATCGCGGGTGAGGCCTTGGCCGGCAGCTTCCCCTATCTCAAGTCGTACACCGAGCGGCAGATCCAGGGGCAGATCAACCAGCTGCTCGCCATGCGCATGATGATGGGCCGCGTGGCCGACACGGGCATCGTCGATGGTGACGGCACCACCTTGCTCGATCCGAGCTGGATCGACGAGGACCGGCGCTACTACCGCGGCGACAGCCAAGGCGGGATCATGGGCGCCGCCTACATGGCGGTCTCCACCGACGTCACGCGCGGCGTCTTGGCCGAGCCGGGCATGCCCTACAACCTGCTCATGGACCGCAGTGCGTCGTTCCAGCAGTTCTTCATCATCCTGCGGGCCGGCTTCGGAGAGAGTCCGGTGACCAAGCAGCTCGTGCTCGCCGCAGCCCAGATGAGCTGGGACCGGGCCGAGCCCAACGGCTTCGCCCCCTACATCGCCAACGACACGCTGCCCGGTACGCCCGAGCACCAGGTGCTCATCTACGCCGCTCGGGGCGACCACCTGGTGACGACCTTCGGGGCCCAGCTCATGGCACGAGCCATCGGCGCGACGCACCTGCAGAGCGACGACGGCGCCGTGCACGAGCCCATCTTCGGTCTCCCCGAAGCCGCGCCGCCCCTCGCCGATGGCTCCGCGTACATCGAGTACGACTTCGGTCTCGCCCCCAACCCCGCAGACAATCTGCCCAACCTCGACGGTTGTGATCCCCACGAGCGGATCCGCAGGATGGGGACCCACATCGAGCAGTCGAACCACTTCTTCAGCACCGGCGAGATCCGCTGGACCTGCAATGGGGTGTGCGACTGCGTCGACCCGGGCGGAAGCGCCACCGAAGAGGCCGACTGCCGTGCGACCTACGAGAGCACCTGCAACTGAAGTCGAGGGTTAACCCGAAGCTGTTCGGTCAGGCCTTGCTCGCTCAGGTGTCGGCCACATCGCGGTGGTCGCGGTACCAGGCGATCGTGCGCTTCAGGCCTTCGTCGAGGTCGACGTCGGCGCTGAAGCCGAAGCGTTCGCGAGCGCGGCTGGTGTCGAGCATGCGACGTGGCTGTCCATTGGGCTTGTCGGCGTCCCAAACGATCTTGCCCTCGTAGCCGGTGGCGGCCTGGATCTTCTCGGCCAGGTCGCGGATGCTGATCTCGAAGCCGGCGCCGAGATTGACGGGATCGGGATCGTCGTAGCGCTCGGCCGCCAGCAGCAGACCGCGCGCGCAGTCGTCGACGTAGAGGAACTCCCGCGTGGGGGAGCCGTCGCCCCAGAGCGTGACCTCGGGCGCGCCGTCTTCTTTGGCGGTGATGAACTTGCGGATCATCGCCGGGATGACGTGTGAGTTGTGCAGGTGGAAGTTGTCGCGCGGGCCGTAGAGGTTGACGGGGAAGACCATCACGAAGTTGGAGCCGTACTGCTGGCGGTAGGACTGCGCCATGACGAGCAACGCCTTCTTGGCCAGGGCAACAAATCCCACAAAACGCAGCGCTGGGATTGGCTCGATCACGCTTTTCTTCTCA
>JAUHZF010000537.1 GCA_030426145.1 Polyangia bacterium | reverse complement strand
GGCGAGGCCGAGAACGAGAACGCTCCACGAGGCCGAGAACGAGAACGCCCACGAGATCGAGAACGAGAACGCTCCCCGAGGCCGAGAACCTACTTCTTCTCTTTCATGATGTCGGCCATCTTCTGGGTCGTCTCGAGGCATTCTTTGATGACGGGGTGGTTCGGGTCGGCTCCCTTCACCATGCAGTGCTTGATGATGGCCACGGTGACCTTGCGCTCGCTCTTGAGCACGGTGACCAGCATCTTCTGCTCGCCATTGTCGAAGAAGAGGCTGCCGCCGTTGCGGCCCTCGCTCACCTTCTCGCCCTTCCAGCCCTTGTCCTTCAGCTCGGACAGGTAGGCCGCCTGAACCTCTTCGACGGGCTTCTCGTAGTCGATGTTGAAGACGCCGCTGCCGTCCTTGCAGAGACGTCCGCCGTCGAGGACCACGCCGAGGGCATCCGACGCGTCGGAGCCGGGGATGGCCTGACACGGTTCGGGTTTCCCGCAGCCGGAGGCGAAGGCGATCAGGCCGAAAGCGACGATCGGACGAAGCGAGCTGAGATTCATGGTCAGGGATACGCGGGCTTCGGCGGGATCTTCCTCGCGGCGCGCCGGGGCCGGGGGGCGCCTTGAAAGTAACCACGTGTTACATTGTGGTCATGGAAACCCAGCCCGCCCCCGACAATCGCCTTCGCCGGCAACTCGCGCGTCTCGCGCCGCTCCCCGCGAGTCGGCAGCTCACGACCCTGGCGCTCCGACGCAGGGCGTCGTGACGTTGCGACTCTTCGACTTTGCCGGCTCTCCCTTCTGCATCAAGATCCGCGCGATCCTCGACCACAAGCGCCTCCGCTACGAGCGGATCGACATTCTCTCCGGCATTTCGTACCTCGAGCTGCGCCGACGGAACCCCACGCGCAAGGTGCCGGCCCTGGAGGTCGATGGTCGTCTGGTCATCGACTCGACCGAGATCGCCTACGCCCTCGACGACGCCCACCCCGATCCACCGTTGCGGCCTGCCGATCCCCGGTTGGCCGCGGACAACCACGTGCTCGAAGATTGGGCGGACGAGTCCCTCTACTTCTATGGTCTCTGGTGTCGTTGGCAGGAGCCAGAAGGTCGGCGGCTCGCGCCGAAGACCTTTCGGGGGCCGTTGGCGCCGGTCCTCGGGGCGACGGTAGGAAGCTCCGCGCGAAGCCAGCTGGCGGCGCAAGGCATAGGGCGCAAGCCCATCGCTTTGGTGCGTGACGAGCTCTCTCGAAGCCTGCAGAGCCTGGAGACCCGCCTCGAGGGACGCGACTACCTGCTCGGCCATGTGCCCTACCTCTGCGACTTTGCGCTGATGGGCCAGCTCGTGTACCTCCAACGAACGCCCATGGGAGCGGCGCTGCTCGATCGACGACCGGCGATGACATCCTATCTCGATCGAATGCGTGCGCTCCGTACCCCCGATCGTTGACACCTCTGCGGACCCGATTGCCTCCACGAAAGAAGGGCAAGGCCTACCACCACGGCGACCTGAAGCGCGCCCTGACCGACGCGGCCATCGAGCTGCTCGGTGAGGAGGGTCCCTCATTTACGGTGCGAAAGGCCGCCGGCCGAGTGGGGGTGACCCATGGCGCAGCCTATCGCCACTTCGAAGACCGCGACGCTCTGCTCGCGGAAGTGGCCCGTCGCGGCCACATCACCTTGCGTGAGACCCTCGTGCGGGCGATGCGACGTGCGGATGGAACGCGGGCGGAGCTCGAGGCGCTGCTTGCTGGCTACGTTCGCTTCGCGCTCCGGCACCCGGCTCAGTACGACCTCATGTTCGGCCCTCGCCTGAACGAAAGTGGCCGGTTCCCCGAACTGGAAGAGGCGCTCGAGCGCTCGGTGGTGTTGCTGGACGCCGCGTTGAAGCGCCACCTCCCATCCGCCGACCGCACGGTTGTACGCGATCGCGGCGTAGCCATCTGGAGCTTGGCCCACGGCTACACTTCGAGCGTGCTTCGCGGGCGCATCAAGGTCCGCGGCCCTCGTGCGGCCGAGCGCTACCTGTGCCGTCTGGCAGCTGCGCTGCTGACCTGACGGCCACGGGACCGTGTTGCGCCGGAAGAGCGTCTGCTAAGGCTGGTCGTCCCCATGACCCTTTCGAAGCGCGCCGCCTTGCTCGGCCTGATCCTGACGGCATGTTCGCCCCCGCCGCCGGCCTACGCGCCGATGCCGGTCGTACAGACACCGCCGCCTGCGGGGTGGCCCGCGCCGCCTCCAGGTCCCGTGACGCCGTCACCGGTCGCACCACCGCCCGCTCCGCCAGCTCCGTCAGGACAGCCCTGTGATGCCCCGATTGGGCCGCCGCCGGGCGGCATGCCCCCACGAGGTCCAGGCGCAGGCGCTTGGCTCGTCGCCCACACCAATCACTTCGCGACGCCGGAATGGCACGCGTGTTCGCTCAACCTGCTCCGTGCGTCCCTCAGCAGACGAGGTGCACCCATGCCCAGCTTGGCGGAGCAAGAGCGCGAGGTGGCGGAGGCGCGGGAGGCGACCTGGAGCGTCACCTATTGGATGCTGTGGGACATGGGAGGCCCCGAGATCGTCGCCCACGCCTTCGACTTGTTGCAGCACGAGCCACCCGTGAGTCGCCGTCGCCGCTTCGCCTTCGCGATCCTAGAGAGACACCTGAGCGCCGGCGACCCTCGTCGCCCGCAGCTCGCAGCCGCGGTGCAGGCCTATCACGCCGCCGCGGGTCCTGCTCGGGACGAGCGAACGACGACCGCAGGCATGGCCGATGGTTTTCGCCTTTGTTACGAGTCGACGATGTCGATCGCCGGCGCGTTCTCTGCCGTGGGCGAAATTCAGATTACGGTGGGCTCGAACGGGGTCGTGACCGACGTCGTATCGAACCTCCCCGAGACCAACGATGGGTTCGCCATCTGCATCGAGGGTGAAGTCCTCGGCACGACCTACGCCCCCGCGACGAGCAACGAACGAAGGGTGGTGATCCCCATCAACTTCGTCAGGAAGTGAGCCTCAAAGCATCGAGCTTTGCCGGGGACGTGATCTCGATCTTCATGCGCCAGGCCAAGCTCTGCGCCTTCGGTTTCAGCAACTGAAGCCGGCGCGGAGCCCCAGCTCAGAAGTCGTCGTCGATCAGCTCGGGCTGGCGACGAAGCAGGGCGCGTGCTTCGACCTCCCCGAGGCCACGGCCGGTGAGCTGCTCGACCGCGATGCGGCCCATCTGGGTGTAGGGCGCATAGGCGGTGACGAAGTCGACGCCCGTCGACTTGGCGTAGGCGGCGGCTTCTTCGACCTCGTCGACCACCACGGCCAAAGCCTCGTCGTAGGCCTTCTTCACCGCGGGGTCGTCGGTGCCGCAGTAGGTGTCGGCGTTGAACTTCTTGAACAGGCGCAGGTTGCGACGCTGGATGACCCGCATGGGATTGTCGTCGACCAAGATCACCCGCTTCAGGGTCTCGTCGAGAATGCGCAGGTCCTTCGAGGGACGCAGCACGGGCTCCCCTTCGTCCTTGTGCTGCAGCACGAGGTGGCTGTTCGTGAGGAAACCCGACAGGCTCTCGTGCTGAAGGAGGGGGGCGCCGTCTTTCTCGATGTGCTCGAGGTTGCGGTAGTTGGTGTCGTCGAGGTTGGCCGAAAAGACGACGACGGCCCCCCCGAGGGCCACCAGCCGGTCGATGGCCGAATCCCATCCGGGGGTGAGCTTGATGCGCTTGGTTTTTTCGCCCGCGGGGTAGGTCACGTCGGCGCAGTCGGCGTCGTAGTACTGGTCGTAGAGGGTCTCGTCGAGGTCGAGCACCACGATGAACGGGGCCGACGCCAGGCGCTCGAGGTGCCGTGGAGACTCGTATTCGCCCCGCCGGACCCTCGCGAGGGCCTCGTCGAACTGGGCCTTGCGGTCGCCTTCGGGTTCGGCGCGGGTGGCGTCGCGGTAGTGGTTCTGCAGCTCCACCGCGGCGGCCCGGTCGAGATCGTAGGTCTCCATCAAGCGCGTGATGTGGAAGAAGCGCACGTCGCCGGGGGTGCTCCCCGCATACTTGTCCATCCAATCGGGGCGCGCCGGGATGGTGAACGCGGCGAGCGGATCGACGACGGGAGTGGTGGCTGTCGTGGTGGCTGTAGGAAGACCGGGCTCCGGGCACGGCGGCGCCGAGCACCCGTAGGCGCTCGCGGTGGACAGTCCGACGAGGATGGCGGCGATACGCTCGCGCATGGGCGCCTTATGGCATGGATCAGCGCCGTCGCGCGACGTAGACGACACAACCGTCGGGGCTGCGGGGTTGGTGTTGCTCGCCGGCGTCGAAGTGGAGGTAGCTCTCGGCCGGGTGGCGGCCGTGCTCGTCTTCGAGGCAGCCCTCGACGACGAAGATGATCTCGTCGTCGCCGATCGCGATCGTGGGCAGGCTCGTGCCGGGGGCGAACCGCAGCAGGTACGTGGTGAGGTCATCGCTCTCGTGGAGCATGCAGCGGGTCACGCCATCGAAGCGGTAGGGGGTCCAAGGTGCGGTCGTGGTGTCGATGCGCACCGTCGGTCGAACGCCCGGGTACTGACGAAGCCGCACGAAGATCTCGCAGCCTTCGTCGGAGTGAGGCGCGTGCTCGAAACCCTCGGGGTTGAGCAAGTAGCTCCCGGGTCCGTGGTCGCCGGTCTGGTCGCTGAAGACGCCGCGCACGACGAAGATCTCTTCGCCTTCGGGGTGGGGGTGGGCGTGGAAGTGGCTGCCTGGGTCGTACCGCACGAAGGACGTGACCACGCCCGATTCGGGGGGACCCATGCGCTCGAAGCGCTTGCGCCAGACCCCCTTGCGAGGGCTCTCCGTCCACTCCATGTCGCGGCCGTACAGGATCTTCACCGCGCTAGCCTGTCATGCGCCGGTCCAGCAGGCGAGCTGGCGAGACTGGACGACGAGACGGCCCTCGGCGTCGTGCACCAACGCGTCTTCCTCCAGGAAGC
>JAUHZF010000136.1 GCA_030426145.1 Polyangia bacterium | reverse complement strand
CCTCCGAGACCACGACGTCGGCGAGCCCCTCGAAGGCTCGCTTCCACGCCACCACCATGCCGCGGGTCCGGTCTCTCAGGTGGAACTTCACGCCGCCATGGTGTCGCAACTGCACGCAGTTTCTGGGGCGCGGGGCTCGGAGCGTGCGAGTCCGCTCAGATGTGCGGTGGTTCCACTTGTCTGAGTCCCTCACGTAGAATGGGCGGATGCTTCGCTTGCTGCCTACGATCGCAGCCCTCTCCATCATCACCTCGTCGTCACATGCGAGGGCCGAAGAGCCACCACCACGGTACGGGCCCGACGCGTCCTCGTTTCGCGAGCAGGAGCCGATCGCAGACACGCTTGCGCCCGGTATTCTGATGGTCGGCGTTGGGGGGCTGATGGGGGTGAATGCTCTCGTCTTCGGGACGTCGATGCACACCGAGGGCAACGCTCCCTTGTGGGTGGGGTTGAGCGGCATCGGGCTCATGGCTACGGGCATCCCGCTCATCGTCATCGGTTCCGTGGAGACGCCCCGCGAGCGCTCCGCGGTCAGCGTGTCGGTCGGTCCTGGCTCGGTCTCGCTCGCAGGGCACTTCTGACCGCGGGCGTTTCTTCCGCGCCATGCGTGGCGCAGTCGCTTCGGCTAGGGTCACCCGATGTTCGACCACGTCGTCATCGGGGCCAGCGACTATGCGGCCAGCAAGGCATTCTTCCTGCGGGCGCTCGAGCCGCTCGGCGTGGCCGTTGTCTCCGAGGGGGAGCTCGGGGTCGAGATGTGTGGCCCCAAGAGCGGGGCTTCCTTGTGCATCCGCCTCACGCCTGAGAAGGCACCCAGCCATCTCCACTTGGCCTTTGCGGCGGAGAGCCGTGAGCTCGTCGATGCGTTCTACGAGGCGGCGCTCGAGGCGGGGGGCAGGGACAACGGCGCGCCCGGCGTGCGGCCGCAGTACCACGAGCACTACTATGGGGCCTTCGTCATCGGCCCCGACGGGCACAACGTCGAAGCGGTGTGCCACCACGCTCCGCCGTCGGACTGAGCGCCGGCGCCAAGCCACCAGACACGCGCGGATTGAGGTACGGTGACGTCATGACAAGACAGGCCGCAGACCGCCTGACTTGGCGCGACCAGGAGTACCTCGTAGCTGGCGTGCGCTCCAGTGACCCGTTTCATCCCTCGTCGGTCGACCTCCAGGCACAAGCCGCCACGACCGCCAACAACCGGGGCTACGTCTGCCGCTACAGCGTGGAGGATGCGGCGCTGTACTTGAGCCGCCTCCGCCTGTTCCACCCCGACCCACCGGCCTTGAACGGTGTGGCTCCTCGGCGCCCTTTCCCCGACGGGCCTCTTCACCTGTACGAGGACCTGGCGTTGCGCTTGGACTTCACGGGTGGGCTCGTGGTGGTGGATGAGCTCGTGGGCCTTCCGCACGTCGTGCCGCGTCCATGGGGCTACGCGAGGGTCTTCGAGCTCGTTTTCGAAGGCGGACAGCTCATGGCGTCGACGGACTTCTCTGGAGAAGTTGCGGCGCTTCGGAAGCAGCTCACGTCCCTCGAGCAAGAAGACGGGGCAGACGACTCCGCGGAGCGGTACCGACGCCAAAGTGCCCTCGGCTGGTCCTTCGTGGACGGGTACGAGCAGCGTCCAGGATTCCGTTCGTAGTCTGGCTTCCCGGAATGCCTACGGCGCCGTGGGCATTCCCTGGGGATGGAGGCACTCCGCCGACACTGCATCGCGCTCGTGGTCGTGGCTGGATGCAGTCGCTCGACCGTCGAAGAGGTCGAGCACAATCCGATCCTCGAGTCGGCACCCGAGGGCATGGCACCCGACGTCCTCGCTCCTTCGCCCGAAGAGCTGTTGAACGTCGGGCGGCTCACCCTTCAGTTCCTGCCGCAGGCGAGCAGCAGGCGCTCATCGGAGGGGCGGGCGCTCGCCGACGTGCGCTTCTTCGTTCGTAACCACGAGGGTGAGTTTCTACAGCTCGGCGTCATCGAGACGGACCTCGAGGAGACCTGGGGCGGCTTCTACGCGGAAGGCTGCCGGGTTGCCGATTTCAACGCGGATGGTCACGTCGACTTCGCCGCGCCAACGGCACTTTCGCATCCAACGGGGTTCAGCTACGCGTTCTACATCTTCGACCCGGACCGCCAGGCGTTTCGACCATCGCCCTTACTGACCGACGAGGGGCAGGGAGCCGTATCGTGGCGCTACGAGGAACCCGCGAAACGCGTACGCTTCACACACAAAGGAAGCTGCTGCACCCTGAGTGAGACCGAGGTTGCCGCTACGCCGACGGGACTCGCCGTCGTCGCGCGCGTGAACAAAGACTTCGTCACGTCGTCATGCACGCGCTCTACCCGTCGTGAAGACGGGGCGTGGGTCCGTCATCCCATCGCGTGTGAGGAGTAGCTGTTCTGGGCGGCGCGCCGCAGGTTCTGGTCGGGGGCGCGGCGACTGCTAGGCTCAGCGCGTGTCGTCGAAGCACACCTATCGTCCTCGACCATTGCGCGCGGGGCGACGGTTGAATCTGATCGTGTGGGCGCGAAGCACGCGGCATCGTCGAGGCAAGCCCACGCCCCACCAGGGGCCGGTCACCTGGTGTCCTGGATGCGAAGCGGCGTGACCTGCGGTGGACGACGAACGGTGTGCGGAGGCATCAGGCGATGATCTCCGTCGTCTTGGGGGACATCACGACCCTCGCCGTGGACGCGGTGGTCAACGCGGCCAACGTGGCCTTGCTCGCTGGCGGCGGGGTGGATGGTGCGATTCACGACGCCGCGGGGCCCGAGCTTCAGCAGGCGTGCCTCGACCATCCCGAGGTCGAGCCCGGCGTGCGCTGCCCGACGGGCGAAGTGCGCGTGACCGACGCCTTTGCTCTGCCCGCGCGCTGGATCATCCACACGGCAGGACCGGTGTGGAGGGGAGGCGAGAAGGACGAGGAACGACTTCTGGCGTGTTGCTACCGAAACGCCCTCGCGGAGGCGCGCGCGCTCGGTGCGCGCTCGGTGGCCTTCCCGTGCATCAGTACGGGTATCTTCGGGTTCCCTCAACGCCGTGCCGCCGCGATCGCCGTGCGTGCGTGTCGCCACTTCCTGGAGACCGGACACCTTCCCGAACGGGTGGTGCTGGTGGCCTTCTCCGACCGGGACGCCGAGACCCTCCGTACGGAGCTGGATCGCGTTCTCCGCGGATAGCTCGAGGCCGCCAGGCCCGCTAGAGTGAGGGGCCGCGACCATCTCGTTGGTCGGGCGCCTCACAGGATGAACGCCGAAGCCCAGATGTCGATGTCGCTCCTCGGGCTCTCCGTTGGTGATGCCTTCGGAGAGCAGTTCTTCGGGGATCCCACGCGCGTGTTTCCACATCTGCTCGAGCGACGCATCCCGGACGGCCCTTGGCGTTGGACCGACGACACCGAAATGGCCGTCGTTCTCTCGCGTCATCTCGAGCGTTTCGGGGAGGTGGACCAGCAACAGCTCGCCCTCGAATTCGCTGAGGGGATGACGGTCGGCAGAGGCTACGGTCGCGGAGCCTACGAAATCCTCACGAGCATTCTCGAGGGGGTGAGCTGGCACGCCGCTTCGCGGAGGGCCTTTCGAGGACAGGGCTCTTTCGGCAACGGAGCAGCGATGCGTGTAGCGCCCCTCGGCGCCTACTTCGCTTCGCAAGGGCTTCAGGTCGTGGTCGAGCAAGCATGCCGCAGCGCCGAGATCACGCACGCCCACGAAGAAGGCATGGCGGGGGCGGTGGCGATCGCGGTCGCGTCAGCTCTTGCGAGCGCGCCTTCCGCAAGCCTCCCGCTCGGCGCGGCATGGTTGCGTGAGGTTCACGATCTCGTACCCGGAAGGTTCACGCGAGAGACCATCGCCGAGGCAATCACCCTCGAAGGCGCCGAAACGATCGAGGCGGCCAAAACGCTCGGCAACGGTTCGGGCGTCTCCGCTCCCGACACGGTTCCGTTCTGCCTATGGGTCTGTGCGTTCAAGGCCACAGACTTCGAAACGGCGCTGTGGGAGACGGTATCGGCCCTCGGCGACCGCGACACCACCTGCGCCATCGTGGGCGGCATCGTCGGCAACCTTCAACCGCCCCCCGAGTCGTGGCAGACGTCGCGCGAGTCCTATCCGGAGCGCGTGACAGCCCTACCCGAAGGCCATCGGTAGTCATCTTCGATGACGCACGGAGCCGGGGACGTTGCTACCCATGTGGCAGCAGATGAGATGCGGGTCGGAGCGGACCTACCCACCCATTGAGAGATTGATCCCATGGCAGAGACCTACGTCAGCACGGACATCGAGGCCGACGGGCCGATTCCGGGTCCTCACTCGATGTTGAGTATCGGCTCTGCGGCATTCGATCCTGAGGGCAACGTGGTGGGGACCTTCACCGCGAATTTGGAGATGCTCGATGGCGCCGCCGGTCATCCGAGTACGATGCAGTGGTGGTCGACGCAGCCGGAGGCGTGGGAGGCTGCACGGGCCGATCTCCGTCCTGTCGAGGAGACGATGCTCGAGTACTGTGCCTGGGTTGAAGCGCTGCCCGGGAAGCCCGTCTTCGTGGGTTACCCGGCGGCCTACGACTTCATGTTCGTCTATTGGTACCTGATGCGATTCGTGGGGCGCAGCCCGTTCTCGCACGCTGCCTTGGACCTCAAGACCTACGCCATGGTCCTGCTCGGTACCGAGTACCGTCGGACCGTGAAGCGGGTGATGCCAGAGCGCTGGTTCGAGGGGGCGGAACACACCCATGTCGCCTTGGAAGATGCGGTGGGCCAAGGACGCCTCTTCATCCAGATGTTGAAACAGGCCCGAGCGCACGGGGGGTCGGGGGAACGAACACGGGTGGATTGACGATGTTCCTTGGCAAGAGCTACCACGTCGAACTGCAAAGGTGGGTGGTCTCGGTCTTCACTTGCCCCAACTGCCATGAAGAGCAGTACGCGTCGGTGCTCGGGACCGGGCGCGGCGAAGGGATGAGTCCATACTTCCTGGCCAACGAGCAAGCGGCCAGCGATGCTCGTCGGAAAGCGAAGCGTGAGATGGACGCCGATCGCCGTCTCGCGCTGTCGATGGCGAAGTGCCCCCTTTGCGGGCACCGGGACGAAGACGCAGTGCTCAGCGCCAAGCGAGGGCCGGCGCTCCTCATCGCCTTGGCACTCTCGGCCTCTGCCGGGCTCGTCTACTTCTACCTCGTCGTCGACCCGCACCTCTTTGGCGTTGCGCTCTTCGGCGCCCTCGGCCCGATTGGTTCGTGGTTCATATGGCGACAGGCGCGCTCGAGCTGGGAGACGGTCGACGACCGGGTGCACTTTCTCAGTGAGGACGAAGTGGCCAAGTACCACCGCCGTCAGAACCGGAAGCGACGTGCTGCCCGTGCCGAGCTCGAATCGGAGGAGCGCGAGCTTCGCCACGCGGACAAACGGCGGCGCAAGCGCCGCAAGAATCGCGTTCGTCGGTGACAATGCGAAGTGATTGGGGGTTTCGCTACTGGCCACCTGCAGAGCACTCGAGATCATCACCGAGACCACCCTGAAAGCCCTTCGCTCAATGTGTGTGTGGGGCGGCGAAAGGTGCGTGAGGCTCGAACCAGGCGCATGACCTTGCGCCCCCACGCCCCGCGCGCCTCCCCGACAACGAATCGCCGCAAAGCGATCGACGATCGCTTTGTGGGCCTCTGCGTAGACGGTGAACCCCACAAGGCGATCGATGATCGCTTTGCACCCAACTCCGCGGAGTTCAGGTCGAGGCGGTGAGCATGAACCAGGCGCACGACGTGGCCCGCGCACGACCCGCGCGCCTCCCGTTCGACAACGAACCGCCGCAACGCGATCGACGATCGTTTTGTGGGCCTCTGCGTAGACGGTGAACCCCACAAAGCGATCGATGATCGCTTTGCACCCAACTCCGCGGAGTTCAGGTCGGGGCGGTAGGCTCGAACCAGGCGTACCTACGTGGCCCAGGCACGGCCTCCAGCTACACCGGTGATGTGACAATCACGACGACGTCGAACCGCCTGTCGTTGTAGGCCTCATGGGTCTCTTCAGATCGCTCCCTCGTTCACCGAGTCAGGTCGCAACCGGGCCAAGTGTGACGCCGCCACACTTGGCCCACATCCGAACACGAGGACCAGGGTCACCATCAAGGTATTGCCGTAGGCCCGAGAAACACCGGTGCAACCGTTGTCGGCGCGAACCGCGAATGCGCACCAAAGGAGCGAAACGGCGACCAGCATGAAGAGGGCCGCGAGATGCCCTTTCGAACCAGGGAGCGCGAGGGGCGCATCGACCTCCTTGACCGCGCCGACGGCGGCGGCAAGCCCCGCCGCGAGCGGCACCAGCAGCAGGGTCAGCTGAAACGCCGCATGTCGCAGGTCCATCCACCAGAAGTACGCCCAGCACGAAGCCAGCGACGTCCAGAAGAGCGCCGACGAAAGCGGGGCCAGACCGGAAGGAGGATTCCCCCAGGGATGTGACCGAAAAAGACCACGAACGACCACGCCTCCAGCGACCGCGGCCGCTGGAGCGAACCAGTACACGGCCTAGATGCGGCGAAGCTCCCCCTCGAGCACGGCCGCATCCGACGCGGACCGAGCCCAAACCTCGAGGTCTACATCGAGGCGATGCGACGCCGCTACGGTGGAAAGACTCCGGCGAAACGCTCCCAGAAGAGCGCGAAACGCCCGCCGCGGTTCTAGCCGCCAACCACCAACCGGCGGCGTGGTCGCCAAGTGGAGGTGACCGGCCTGCAGCGCAACGACCAAGCCGTCCGCAAGCGCGGCTTCGGCCACAGAAGACGGGCTCTGATGCGTGGTGTGAGCCAACGAAGAGACGAGCACGACCGCGCGGAAGGGAAACTCGGGATAGTCGGCGGTCGGAAAGAACGCTGCCGTCGGTCTCCTGAAAAGGGCTCGCGCCGACGCGTTGTCGGCGGCGAGGATCTGCGCGCCGAGAAGCTCCCAAAGGTCAGGCCAGCGGAGCTGAACCTGCCGGGCCAGGTTGCCGAGCGTACGAGACAAGTCGTGCATGTTCGCAGGTTCCGACGAACCGTCCGGCGCAACCGTCATGAACAAGACCTCTGCCTCGGATTCGAAGATGTCTCCACAGCAGACCCTGACCGGCACGTCGGAAGCTTAGACCACCTGCGCTCTGCCCATCCAATCCGCTCGGTGGCCATGGGTGGGCGGCACGGACGAAGGAGCCAACTGCCAGCCATTGATGGCGTCCGTCCGACCGCCGCCGCCCGACTTGACCGGTCGTCCCGCAGCCGCTCCAATCGACGCCGATGGTCGCGGCGGATCTCCTCGCAAGAATTCCGGAGCCGCAGAGGCTTTTGCGCACCATGCAGTCTCTGGCTGCGCTCGATGCAGTTCTGGCGCCCGAACCACACGACCGACTGTTCGCGTTCGATGCGTCGTGGCGCGAAGGCGAAATGCTGGGCACCTACTACTCAGGTTCCGGGGACCACTGGGCCGCTGCGTTTCGTGCGGCCGGCGTCGTGCTCGTCGGGCTCACCCACGAGACCCCCGCCTTCACGGCGGGCGAATCGCCTCCTTGGGTGTTCGAGAGGGTGCCTCACGCGCTGTCTCAGGGGCTGCTCGACGATGAATCCTTCGACTCGGAGGATGCGAACATCTGCATCTGGCATGCGCAGGGAGAGACCGGTTGGCGGACGGGTAGCCCCCCTGAGATCGACGACGGTGCGGCGTGGCTGTTGGCCCCGCTGCTCGACGGTTGGGAAGGCTACGTGCGGCTCGCTCTGGACTACTACGGCGCAGCCTTGGACCCACTCCTGGTTCGCCGCATCTTCGAGCATCAGCCCCTCACTCGGGAACTCACCCGCGCGCTCAGCGGTGCCGCCCCGCACGCGGGCCTCGAGACGCAGTTGATGAGAATTGCATATCCCGTCGCGGGATAGAGAAAGGGGTCACTCGGGCCCGGCGTTCCCTCCACATCGAATCAGAAGCTCGTGCTCGGCGTCATCAAGCGTCCAATCCGCATTGACGGCCCAACCAACGAGCTGAGGGTGCGGGTCCACACCTGCCAGCCCAGCCAGCGCGACCTCGAGGCTCTCCGTGTCGGGATCGTGGTAGCCGACATCGTCTTCGTACGCAGGTAGCCCAAGGCGCACGGGAACGGACGACCAAGCGACCACCTCGTTCGCCCACGTGCGGACCAGCCACGCGTAGGCCTTCTCGAAGCGAAGCGCCGTGTCGTACGCCATGACGGCGATGTCGTCGCAGCGAGCCGAGACTTCCCCGTAGAAGTCCGCGTTCCAGTGTACCGAAGGGAACGGGTGCAGGAGCGTCGGGGGAGGGTATGCCGCCACCGAGATACGCGAACTGGGAAGCGCGACGCGCACGGCTTCGAGGGTCTCCAGGTACCCTTCCTCGAAAGAGGTGCAGGGCTCGATGTTGATGTGTACGCCCGCCAAGCCGTGAACATCCACCATCCCACGACAACTCGAGGCGAACTGGTCTCGCCAGGTCCGACGAGCCGGAAACGCCTGCTTTCCCACAACTCCACCCACCCACGCGAGAACACTTCCCCGGGCGTTGGCGTCGACGAGGGTAGATGACTGTGATTCGGAGAGCTCCGGAAGAAACCCGTCAGGCGTTGCGGGGCCCGCATGTACGAACCACTCCGTGATGCGTGCCTCGTGAAGGCGACGCGCCATGCGACCCACCGGCTCAGCTCCGAAGTAATCCGCACGACGGCGAGACGAACCCTCGAACCACACAGGATCTCCCCACCAGGCGTGCGTTAACCAAGCAGCGTTTCGATCCCACGCTGGCAGGGGGCAAGTGCCTCCTGGCTCCCAAGCCGAGTAGCCAAGGCCCGCGGCGACGCAAGCGGATGCGCTGCCTCCGAGAAGCGCTCGTCGCGACACTCGCCCCATGCGCAGAAGTCTGGCGGCACGAACCCAGCTGCCGCAACAAACCCGCTCGACGACGTCTTCACTACCAAGCGTCGCATCGGTACAGAACGCAGCCCATCGGGCACAGGCCGGGATCGATCTCGCAGACCAACCGGAGGTAGCGCTCGGCCCCCGAGGGGACGCTCGACGCGGTCTGGATAGCGGCATCCTCGAGCTGTTGCATGCGGGCACGCCTTGCCTGCGCATGCGGCACATACACCGCTCGAAACTCCACGTACCCAGGGGGTTTCGTCGTGGTGTCCACGCACGAGGCCAGTGAGAGCCGCTGGAGTCGCCGCGAGACGGAAGCATAACGCAGTGCGAGGGCGCGCCACTGCGGCGCGCAGGTTGGCAGCGCCATGGGGCACTCGCGCGGGATGAGGTCTTCGAGCTCATCCAGCTCTTCGTCCACCCGCTTCAACTCGACGTCGACGTGTGCGTAGTGGCGCCGTGCACGGGGGTCGGCCTCGGGTGGCGCCTCGAGCGATGGCAGGCGGGAACTCGCGCACCCCAGCATCATCGCGAGCCCACCCGCCGCGAGCAGCGCCGGCCATGACAGTAGAGGTCCGATGAATCTCATGGGGCTCGACGCTCCAGCGGCCAATCGAACGGGTCCATCACGGGTCGTGGCAAGAGCACCGCAACACACTCGGTTCAGGTTCGAGGCGCTGGCCGAATGGCCTTCAGCACTTCTGTGGCCTCCGCGCACGTCGACATGGGTCCCAGTTCCATGGAGACCCTTCGGCCCCCCATCCAGTGGGCTTCGATTCGTAGGAAGACGCCACGTCCGGCCATGGTGTACGCCACAGCGTCTAGCACGGAGACCACGCGCCCTCCCGCGGTGGCCAGACGCCCCTCGGAAAAGGTGAGGCGCCGCGGTCCGAGACGCGCAGCCCGCCGCAAAACCGAAGGCACGAGCGCCAAACCAGCCCCACCGGTCATGCATGCCATGCTCCCGGCAGTGACCGGCGACCAGAAGCACCACCCAGCTAGGCCGCCCATCAACGTGAAGAAGGTGACGACCGAGATCGCCATCGCGCCCCCCGTGGTCGTAGACGTCCGGGCCTTGACCACAACGGGTGTGGCGTCGTGGTTGGGTGGTAGTCTCCGTCGGAGATGCGCACGCTCCGAACCATCCGCAACTGCCGACGCTGGAAGGCGCGGTGCTCCAGAACCTGGGACAGCCTCGTCGAGACCGATGAGCCTCGCGTGAGGTTCTGCGATGGTTGTGAGAAGAACGTTTACTTCTGCTCAACCGATGCGGAGACCATCGAGCATGCCTTGGCCGGGGACTGCGTGGCGAGGGAGGAGCCGGCGCGAGAGGAGCTGCCAAGAATGGTCATCGGCCGGCCGAGGGTCCCCATTCAGGTGACCCCAACGCAGCGTGAGGCTCGTGTGTGGAACAAGCGAGAGCGCGGCATCGACAAAGTCCTCGATGGGCGGGTGGAGGCGAGTCGCCGATGTCCCTCCTGTAGCTACCCCGTCCTGTCATTCCGCAAGACTTGCTACGTCTGCGGACACGAGGTTGGCAGAGCAGAGTGAGCCCCGGTTGAAGACCAAGACGACTGCTCACCATCGTCTGGAGACCAGCACGGGGCCACTTTCCCCGGGAGTGACGCTGCCAGACACGAATGTTAACCAAGGCCAATGCGTTCGCCGAAGGAAGTGGTTCGGGAGTGGGTTCGTCGTTTCAACGAGGCTGACGTCGACGGGCTCGCCGCATTGTACGCCCCAGACGCGACCAACCACCAAGTCGTCACCACGCCCCTCGAGGGTCGCGAAGCGATTCGGAACATGTTCGCGATTGAGTTTGGCCGGGCGAAGATGACCTGCAACGTAGAGAACCTGTTCGCAGACGGTGACTGGGCCATCATGGAATGGGTCGACCCACTCGGCCTACGGGGGTGTGGATTCTTTCGCGTCATCGAAGGTCAGATCGTGTTCCAGCGCGGCTACTTCGACCAGCTGAGCTTCTTTCGTCAGCAGGGAATCCCAGTCCCCGACGCCTACCTCGGAGACTGACCACACCCACCCCACTCGATTCGCTCGCGTACAAGCCGAGACCCTCGCGCTAGACTGCCCTGAGGAGGCCTCAGGAGGAGGGCACATCGAGGCCGCGGGCGGTCAACCCGCGCTCGTCCCGAACCACCTCGAGGACCGTAGCTCCCCGTGTGCCTTCGACGGTCGTGACGTTGGCGAGGAGGCCATGGGCGTCTTCGAATACACCACCATCCTCGTGGATGTGGCCGAAGAGGTGCAACGTTGGGCGAACGCGAGCGCGGGCCGCGAGAAGTTCGCGGCATCCAACTCGACCCCGATGAACCCGGTCACCGAACCCGTATGGCGGGCCGTGCGTCACGAGCACATCCGTCTCGTCGGGGATGCGTGACCAAATGTCGCGAAGGGGTTTACCACGAGGCACGTTGAACGCCCACGAGTGGAACTCCGGCTGCCAAGGGCTTCCCCAGAAGCGTATGCCGTCGAGCACGACGCCCGAATCCTGGAGATAGTGAACATCCGGCCCCAGCAGTCGAACCGCCCGCTCTCGTGATTCGGCGAAACACCAGTCGTGGTTGCCAGCAACCACGACCTTTTGGGCGTGAGGGAGCTGGTGAAGCCACCTAGCCACGGGGACGAGCTCCTCGAGCCCCCCAAGTCGCATGAGGTCGCCCGCGTGAATGAAGACATCCCCGTCGGGGACCACCACATCCTCCTCGAAGGAGTGGGTGTCGGCAACCGCTACGATGCGCATCGATTGGTGCCCTGCCTCATCTGCGTTCGGCGACATGTTCTCGGGCTCAACCCGTCACCGCTCTGCGAAACGACGGCCTTCACGTAAGCTTCCCGGCAAGAGCTTCTCCATCTCGTCAACGGCAAAGGCTCCGTCGAGAGTTCCACACATGGGAATCCTACTGAGCCTTGTCGTCAGCCGCCCGAAGTCTGGCTTCGGGCCTTCAGCGGAGCTTTCGTGCAGTTCCATCTCGAAATGGTAGGCGAGGTCGCCCATCGACCCGAGCACACTGCGACTGTTCGTTTTCGCGAAGATGACGCGAGGACTGGTTGTGGGAATGACCGGATCGACGCTGCTACAGAAGTCCCTCTCGAGCGTTTCCCGAGCCGCCTTCCAGAAGAGGTCAGAGAACCTTCCCCATTCACTCTGCCGTACGAACGGCAGTACGACGGCGTAGAGAGTCTTGGAATGGCAAACCAGCACCGACTTCCGCCGTCGCGCCACCATGAGGTTTGCGTGCCAGTCACGATCCGGGCTGACCCAGGCGGGAACGGGCTCTGGCTTCACTTTGAGCGCAGAAAGGAGCTTGCCTGTGCACCGAACCACGACAACACGGTCCGCGCTGACCGCCGTCAGTTCAGGCAACTCCGCTGGTTCTCTCGGGGCGGCCTTGGTGGCGGCGAAGTCCCGTCGCAGTACCAGCTTCGCTCTACGCGTCCCTTTCGGAGAAAGCTCCGGGGTCAGCCCTTGCTCATCGATCCACCCCCGCTCACGAAGTAGCCGCATCGTCTTCGTATCGGGAACGGAGCCAAGACCCCCCTGCTTGGTACGGGAAAGTAGCAGCAGCGCAACGGCGGCATCGGCCACCTTGTCCGGGTCCACACGCTCCCAGTTCACGGAGCAATCCTACACGCCGACCTGTCGGGGTGCGACCGGATGCCCAGGGCTCGAAGTCTCCGAGTTTCGGCGCACGACGACATGCGATGAGCTCTTCGCGAGGACATGGCTGCCGTCTGCCTACTAGGTCGAGCCTTGGTGAAACCGAATCTCGACCTTGTGGCCATCCGGGTCTTCGATGAGGGTCCGCCTGGAAGCCTCGTCTAGAACACGACCTCCGAAGACCAGCGCGTCGGCGAGACAAGCCTCCGAGCGGCAGATACTGAACCCGAACCGCAACGGGGTCAGCCGTTGATTCGCCGGATAGAGCTCCAGCACGGCTCTCCCCAGAGACGCCGCGTAGTGCACCGGGCCCGCTCCATGCTTCTCGGACGCGAACCGAAGCCCAAGGGCCTCATAGAAACGGCGAGAGCGCTCGATGTCGACACATCGCACGACGAGAAGATCGAGGGAGGGTTCCAACGTGGGCCCAGAAGAGCACATCCCGGGCCGGTCAGCACGAACACGCGCCCGCCTCATCCATCGGAATCATCGATGAGCCGTGCTCGCCCCTCGTGAAAGGGCATCCACCCTGCGGAGGATGGTCGGTATGCGATGGGGCCCATGCATCGTGGCGACGTGGTGGCACGCCTCCGCGAGCGGGATGCCGGCCGAGGTCACGAACAGGGGCCTCGTACTGTTTCCCCGTCGAACCTCAGCGCATGGGCTTGCACCGCGAAACGGATTCTTGGCGACGCCAACCACCACGGGTCTCTCGTCGAGCGCCGCCCACAAGTGCCCGCCGAGGCCTGGTCGTTCCTCGTTCAACCACACGTAGCCGTCGATCACGATGTGGTTCGGTACCTGTGGCAGCTGTGAGATCACCGACAACAGGATGGGCAGCTCGCGCAGATAGAACTCGCCCGGCACGTAGTCTGCGACCGCGGCGGTTTCCACGGTGGCCTCGGCCATCGTGCGGTCGGCCTCCCACCCTTTGAACAACACCCCCGCCCCAAGGGCACCCGTGGTTCGATAGCCGACATCAAGCGCGGCGATGGTGGGTGGGCCTTCCCCGTTCTGCTGCTCAGAAGCTCTTGTCACCGAAGTTCCCACGTCAGGCCGATCATCAACGCACGCTTCACGAGGAGCGCCGACGAACCCGACGCCTCCATCCCCTCTTCTCGAACGTTCGGAAGTTGGGAGCGTCTTCGATGAGGCGCAGGTAGTCCAGCAGAAGAGGCAGCTCATCGTCTCCTGGGTCCCCCTCGAAGGGACGCACTTCGATGAGGTTGCCGTAGCTGCGCTCGTACTTCTGCGGGGTGTCATCGACGGCGAGCACTCGGCGAAGGTCGAAGCCTTTCCGTCTCACCTTGCGGAGGTTCTTCACGGTGTAGCGGCCCCGCGTCTCGTGATCGAAACGGCTGGTACATCTCTCCGAACACCACACGAACTCGAGCGAAGCCCCCTGGGGCATGATCTGCTCGAGAACGGGCTCTGCGTACCCCGACCCCGACGCCGTCCAAATCGCCACCCTGTAGCGAGCAAGGACCTCCTCCAGAAACCGGTCGAGGTGGGGTCGCTTGTAGACGAAGTACGACACGGCCGTGAAGTCGGCCTCTCTCGCCAGAGGCGACTCTTCCGCGAAGACGAGCGTCTCGTCCAGGTCGAGGATGAGGAGCAGCGGTTCCATGATCAGGCGTGCGCAAAAGGCACCGCTATGCCGCCGGGCGCAGCCAAGCACGAAGGCCGCAATGACGTCGTCCTACGTGATGCGTACCAAGTGCTGAATCCTCGATGTCGGAGCCGACGACCACGAACGAAGACTACCAAACCACCTGAGGTCGGACGGACTTGACAACAAGCGTTATGTACAGCATTTTGCTGTACATGAAGACGCGGGTCACGTTCAGGGTCGCGGAAGACCTCGCAGAGGCGCTGAAGGGACTTCCAAACCAGACGCACTTCGTGGAGACGGTACTCAGGGAGGCCCTGGGCATGACGTGTCCGGTATGCGAGGGCTCGGGCCGTGTTCCGTCGGGACTCCGGGTGCCGAACTTCAAGCAGCAGGCGTGGCCAGCGCTAGACCCGGCGATGGCGAGGCAACTTCGCTCCGTCGTTCAACTCGGGCGGCGGCTGGCCGCGACGACGGTCGACCTCGAGCCGACCCGACGTGGCAAGGCCTACGCGTTCTCCATCAAGCGAGAGCGCTCGGTCCTGCTTAGGGGCAGCTTCGACAACGCATCCACCAACATGAGTCTGCACTGAGGAGAACGGTGATGAGCTACTTCGTGATTACGAGGGTCTGCCAGGACTGCGTCGACGGCGCATGCGTCGATGCATGCCCTGTCGCATGTATCTATGAAGAGCGAGCGACAGACGAGAACAAGCAGCTCCCGAATCAGCTCTTCATCGACCCGGAGCAGTGCATTTGCTGCGCGGCCTGCGAACCTGTTTGTCCGTGGAACGCGATCTACGAGGAAACCGAAGTCCCGTCCCCATTCCACGCAGATGTCGCATTGAACGCACTCACCGCTGAGCAACCGGATCGCTTCGACGTGGCGGCTTCCAGGCTCCGACTACGAAAGGCCCAACCGAGCCCCGAAGAGGTTCTCGCCAATCGAGCGAAGTGGGCCACACGGGGGCAGAAGTCCGCGTAGGGACGTGCTGGTGCAAGGACGACGGGAACCCGCGACCACGGCAACCGCGGGCCGGTCACCCCGACGGCACTGGCCGATGGGCAACCGGGACAAGCTCCACCGAGCGGCCGTTGGCGGCGTCTAGGATCTTCATCATGGGACAGTCGTCGACGGCTCCGCGCTCACAACGGAAGCCCTTCGGAATGACCCCGGATTTGAGGCAAGCACGGGCGCCGGGGTGGCTGCGACAGATATGGAACTTGCGGTCGACGAGGAAGAACTGAATCTCCTCCTGGTTGTTCACGAAGTCGAGGAGCTGCCGACGGGCAAGCCGGTCATCAACGCGGTCCTCGTCGTCCATGAGTCGTCCACGCAACTCGATGGGTAGCTCGTGCCACTCGATGTCGCCATCGCGCGAAACGCCGTGAAGCGCGGTGTCGTCGGTTCGGGCATCCCAGCACTGGACAAACTCGAGCTGAGCCTCGCGCGAGAGCCCACGCCACCAGGCGACCGTCTTCTCGATGTCCTCCGAGCTCAGGTTCGCCAAGAGGTCTTTGGGGATTTCCACCGGTGGTCCTCCTTTGGTCAGCACGGGTCAAAGGTCGCTCGGCTTCAAGCGGGGTCCGACACCGAGCCGGGTTTCGGTTGGCGCACACACCCAGATCGTCCCGCCCTTGAATCGACCAGTGCGCGCGTACTTCTTGAAGGACGCCTGAACTTCAGGCCAGCGCTTCGAGATCTTCAGCGCGAGCCCCGAGCCAAGACCCTCTTGGTTCCCCTCCGCTACCCCCTGCGCGATGTATGCCTCGCGGGCCTGGAGCAGATCGCCCTCCACGAACTCGAGCATCGAAGCGTCATCGTATCAGCTCCCGCGCTCCAGAAAGAATCGTTAGGTCGAGCCCGGCGGAACGTGAGACCATGGTCGCTTCGGGTTCGAGAAGAGTTGGGAGGCTCGGGGATGTTCAAGTCGATGCTCGCAGGTTGCGTTCTGCTCCTAGGTTTCGCCGTCAGTTCGGTCGACGCCGCGCCAGAGGGCGCGAGACAGCTGGTCGAAGAGGGAGTCGTAGACATCTCCGATGGGTCCGAAGCGCAAGAGCTCAACATCATCTGCAACGACGGCACGGAGTCTCCCACCTGCGAGGTGTGCCGCCGAGGATGCTGCTCGCACCACGGCGGTTGTCGCTAAGAAGGCCTGCCCCCCATCGGGCCCGTCCACGACGACCCGAGACGATTGGCTTCCTCTTGGCAATGGCGCGTGCCGCGTCCGCGTGACGCCTAGGGCGGAAACCGCCGGCCCCGTCCGCCTCTCACGACGAGTCATTCCGCCAGGACGAGTCCCACATCGTCCGGCAGGGCGCCCGTCGGCAGGCGAACGCCCCGCACGAGAGCATCGGCAGCGACATCGAGCTCGCCCACCGCGGCGCGTACCAGCTGGTTCCGCGTCGCGTACTTCAGCAGACCATCGGTAGCGACCAACAGTCGCCCTTCGAGACGGGCTTCGAAGCGAATGGGGGCGGCGGAACCACTTCCGAGAAGGGGTTTGCGGCGTTGGCGTGAGGTCAGATCTTCGAGGTCATCTTGGAACAAGAGCCACGCGCCAGAGTCGCCCACGCTCGCACCCAAGATGTGGCCATCGCGTATCTCGAGGACGACACCCGCAGACTCGGCCCCGTGGTTCCCCTCGAAGATGGCGGCGTCCGCAGAGCGGAGCAAGGCCACCGGGTCCCAGTCCGCGGTCCAGGTGTCCACTGCATGGAGGAGCCCGCCGGCTGCGAGGCCAGCAAGGCGCGAGTTGCCCGCTCCATCTGCCACCACGACACGGACGGCGCCCAGCACCCGAGACACTACAACCCGGTCGTCTCCGGGTGATACCGCCGGTTCGACACGCGCTTCGAAGCGCACGCGGGCGGCACTCGGGCTCACGACGCCGTCCTGAGCTCTTCGAGCCCCTCCGCTAGTCGCCGGATCGCATCGAGCCCAGGCTTCTCGTGGCAGAGCCGGCCCAGCAGGTTCGCTGGAAAGGATGCCACGCCGAGATGCGATCCCGAAAGGGCCCCAGCCAGGCACGCGATGGAATCGACATCGCCCCCCAGTGAAGCCGCGGCCTCCAAAGTGCGCTGCAGAGATGACGCGCCTGAGAGGAAGCACCACAGCGCGGACGGAACGGAGTCTTCGGCAAGGGGGCTGGTACCAAGGTCATGGGCAACGACCTCGAAACCAGACGCCGCATCCAGGTGGTGTTGCACCAAGTCGAGCTTGCGCTTCACCCACACCGGGCCGGTCTCGTGCATGTTGCGGAGACGATCGAGCAGGGTCGAGGGCAACCCACCCTCGAGCAGATGAGAGACCGCCAGCGCCTGCAACTCCGCTCCAACGACGGCATCAGGGTGAGCATGTGTGGCGCGACAACTCAACCGAGCAGCCTCGAGAAGCCCCACCTTCGATGGATCCATCGCGCATGCGACTGGAGCCACGCGCACGGCGCCTCCGTTCCCACGTGATCCCTCAGACCACGCGGCGTAGGCGCATTCTTCCCAGGCGACTCCACGGCGCCACGCGAGAACGGCCAGCTTCAGACCACGGCCGAAGCCTCGCGCGGGTTCGTATTGGTCGGAGAAGGCGCGGAGTAGGTCAGGCGGATCAACCGCGCGCTTCGCCACGAGTGACGTCGCGACGGCGAGAAGCATCACGGAGTCGTCGGTGAACGACCAAGGCACATCCTCTTCGAAGCGCGACCGGGCGCGACGCTCGCCGTCTTGCCGAGAGATCCCCTCGAGCGGGGCACCAAACGCGTCGCCCAAGACGGCGCCAACGAGCGCCCCTTCGATTCGGTCGAGCACCTCGCCTCAACCATCGCTCGCGACCGGACATTCCGTCGGCCCGCAATACGTTCTCCCCGTCGTTTAGGGGTGCCCCGCGAACCCGAGGACATCGGGGAGCAGAACCTCCGAACGACCTAGGTACTCCTCGTCGAAGGCAGGGTGTCGCGGCTTCATGGGCTCCAGGTTCATCAGGACCGTGCGGGCGCGGTTGTACTCGGCAGCGCGAACGAAGTTGGACGCCGGCGAACGAGGGCCGGTTCGGTCGAGAGCTGGTAGCCTCTGTCGATGGGTTGGGCGACGCAGTACATCGCAAAGCTTCAGGCCGGGGAGAGAGTCTCGTTCCGCCCGCGCGGACACTCGATGAAGCCGAAGATCAACTCGGGTCAGCTGTGCACCCTGGAGCCAGTCGACGAGCACGGGAGTCTGAGCGTCGGTGACATCGTGCTCTGCAAGGTCCGCGGCAATCAGTTCCTCCACCTCATCAAGGCCATTCAGGGCGACCGCTTCCAGATCGGGAACAACCGCGGGCACGTCAACGGATGGATCGGACCGAACAGCATCTACGGCAAGCTGGTCGAGGTCCGTGACTAGACCTGACTAGACCCCAACCGTCGACCTTCGCTGTGGTTCGGCCGCGCTCGCCCTCTCTCGAAGGACTACGACAGAACTCAACGTCTCCCCAGCTTCCACGGCGAGCGCGCGGATAGCCGCTGCGTCGAGGTCAGTGGATTCTCGACCGCGTGCGCGCAACACGTCGAGCGTGGGGCGGTCCGCTACGATGACCCGCTCGGACGGAAGAAGCGCCTCGCAAGCCGACGTCAGAGTGTGCGATGGCACATTGCGGGTCTCGCCTAGAAACGGACCGGTCGCCATGGACTTGTACGGGAAGTCCGCCACATCCGAGATGGTCAGGCTGCCTTCTTCGAGAAGGCGATCGACGAGCATCGGAGGGTTGAGGATCCTCCGCGGAGGCCCCGTCCCCACGATGAGTACCCCGTAGAAGCCAGCCCCCACGGCCAGAACTTCCCCCGAACGATAGAGGACGAGAAGCCCGGAGATGCTCGGCCCGAGGCTATCGGACCACAGGTCGTCCGGAAACGAAGCCACCAAGTCGATGAGGCTCTGGCGGAGCTCATCCGTGCCGCATCGAGCAAGCGGCGGAAGAAAATCGTGAAGATGGTCGCGAGACCATGACGCGGCCTCCATCCCGGTCCCCCAAGAACAGCTCCCGTCGAGGACGGCAACCTGGACGGCGCCTGGCTCCCGCCGCGTTACCACGACGGGGAAGCTACCCTCTGCAACGTCAGTCTCGAGAACCACAGCCCCAAGTATGACAGCGACCGGCACCGTTGCGAGGCCGGGCCGGTGTTCGGCCTGTCGGAGCCGCGACGCCTTGTCGCTATCGCCTCAGGGTGGACCGAAGAACACCAGAATGGTCCAGAGGAATGCGCCGGCCACGAACGCCAGGAGGAGCAGAAGCTCGAGCACCACGGACAGTCAGTAGAGGTACCTGGCCGCCCGCATCAGCTCCTGGGAAACTCGGCGGAGCTTCACCTAGCAGGGCCAGCAACTCCCCTGCCGCGCACAAGGTCTCGTGCCAGAGTATCCCCCCACCGACATGTTGTTGGTCTGCGCTCGCCCTCTAGACCAGAACGTACGATGCGAGGCCACCGACGCATCCACGCATACAGAGACGGCGTTCCCTCGTGGATATCACGTGGATACGACCTCGAGGATCCGGTCCGCCAGATCGGACGGCGACAGGGTCCCGTCAAGACGCAACAACGTCACATTCGACAGGTCGAACTCGGCCAGCGCCTCGAGTCGGGCGTCGAGGCGGCCATAGAATCCGGGATGGACGTCCGATGCCTTCTGCCCCGTACGAACCAGCGACCGCTCATCGATCCACTCTGGTGGTGCGTCGAGATGGATGACGGTCACTGCCTCCGCCCATAGGGCTGCCGCTTGGACCCCCTCGGCGTCGCAGGGGTACTGCCGTAGAACGGCGGTCTCCCCCTCCGACGATGCCAGCGAGCCCCGCAACACGGGATCGACGAGAAGCGCATTCGGGAGGCCGCCAGAATCGATGCACTCCAGCAGCTTGGTGCTCGATTCTCTAGACCGCGATCGTGCAAAGGTCTTGAGATCGCTGAACGCTTTGGGAGTCGTGCCGAGTCTCTGCGCGACCAGCGCGCTCACTCCCTCCGTGTCAGTCATGGGCATGCCGAGGACAACGAGCAATTTCATATGTCCATCTCAATTCCTAGAGACCCCCGTCCGCCTTGTTTGCATCCGACAACATGGAACGCAGTGCTCAGAACGGAGCAACGCCAGTTAAAACGCGACTTCGGAATGACTCGAACTCCGGAGCTCCGTACAGGCCGGGAAACCCTGCGCACTCGAGTATCGACGCGCGAAGGTAGCCGAGGAGGTCTGGTGGGTCAGCAGGAGCACACCTTGGTCGAACGTGGCCACTCCACGCGAAGTAGAGCCAGGGCGCGAGCCAGGATCGCTGAAGCGGCATGCCATAGGCGGGGCCGCCACTCGTGTCGTCCTTGTGGTACCCGTCAGGAGAAAGGCTAAGCACGAACGGGTCCGTCGGAGGATGTTCATGCTCGTCTAGAACCATGCGAATCCAGTCGGGGGTACAGGCGTCGACGAAGAGCCCATCACAATACCCTCGTGCCCCCCGCAAACCCGAAGCGTCCCAGAAACCCTCATGTGCGTAGCCATCGAGGTCAACGAGGGCCACGCCGCCAACGAGTTCCCAGAACAACCTGAGCACGGGCGGAACAGGACCCCCCAACGCGGCCTCGCATCGTTCCACCAGGGCCCCGACATCGTCGCGGGGAGGCACGCGCCCCGGTACCGCCGGGTACCCGAGTCGAGCCAGATTCGCAGCCACGACATCGAGGGACCGCGCGCAACCCTCGAGCGACCGCCGCGCGAACCTGTCGGCCTCGACGCCGCCGACGCGCGCCACCGACTCCCACTCGGTTTGGATCTCACGGACCCGTTCGAGGTCGATCATCGAAACTCCCTTGGCATGACATACACCCGGGCGACCGCCGCTACTTTCGCGGGCTCTCCGCCGAGTCCTCGTCTGAACAGAGTCCGTCGACGGGCTCGGGGCTGTAGTGGCCGCCGCTGCGAACCCGCATTAGAAGCCCGCGACGACAACCACGTCGTTCGCATCGCGTAGCGCCTCGATGACCCCACGAAACGGAGACCCAACCCAGACGTCGTCTTCCCGAACCAAGACCAGGATCTCCCGATCCGAAGACGCAAAGAAGCTCCGCCCGGGTGGACCATCGACGTAGCATCCGTCCAACCAGATGGGTTCGATGGGATCGCGCAGAAGCGCTTCCACGCCCGCCTGAGACCTCGTGTTTACCAACGAGGAGCAGCTCATCACGGCTTCGTGCAGACAGAGCGTCGTCAGGAAGTCGGAGACCCGAGGGCAGACTTCCTCGAAGGTTGCCGGCGTGACTCCTTCGAAGCGGGACGTCGCATCCGAGAAGACCGGCGGGTCGCTCATGTCCCTCTGACAGCGGGCACTCCAGTTTCCAGAGTTCTCCCACGCGATCGACCAGTGACCATCAGAACCATCGAGCCTGTTCGGCGGACACAGCAGATCCTGGGTCCCGAACGGACGTCGCCCGTCTTGGCCGGGTGCAATCAGCATCAGATGCCCCAGCTCCCGATAGAGCAGCTCGAGCGAGTCCGGGAGCCCGGAAGGAATCGCACCAACGCCTCCGCCATCGGCGTGCGACGCCCACGGCGAGTGAAAGCGCCGCAAGAAGTCGATGAGCAGCTCTACGGACGACAACATTGCGGGAAGGCTCAGGTGCTCAGGCGACCGGCTTCGAGCATCGCGTCATGTCGCTAGGTCTTCTGCCTCAGGTATTGAACCATCGCTACGTGCACGGAGTCTACGGCACGCTGAGCCTCATGTGCTGACCCCACCGAGGCGCTACCCGGACCAACCTAGGCAGATTCAGCAGCCCATTGGCTGCAAGTGTGAGACGCGGAACCTCAAACCTTCGACACGTTGCTTCGTCGTAGGCGCCCTTCGGCCGTCCCAGCGATGCGCTCGAACAGAGAATCGAGTTCGACGAAGAGGTCCCAAGCGTCGCGCCGCGTGTGTTCGGCAACCGACTCCACGACGCGCTGCTCCAGTTCGGAATGACGCTTGCCCTTCCAGAGCTTGTCGGCGAGAGCGACCAACAGCTCGGAGAGAGAGACCTCCATGCGGTCCCAGCGCGCATGCGAGAGACACACCCGCGCCAGGGTTGGCGAAACACCCTGGGCCAGCAAGAGCCGCTCGCCGGAAGCCTCGTGCAGGTCGCCAGACCTCGACATCTCAGACGGGTGAAGGATCTTCCCGGCGTCGTGGAAGGCCACCCCGACTCGAATCCACCCCGGGTCGATGGGAAGGTCGTAGGTTTTGAGCCCCCGCAGAAGGACATCCAGCGCCTCACCGACCAGCTCCACGTGCCGAAGGAGCCACGGGGCGGCGCCGAGACGCTCGAGAAGAGCGTAGGCCTCATCCAGCGAGGCGAACGCTGCATGGGCAGGCGAAGAATCCGGCTCCTCATCCGGGTTGGTGCAAAAGTGCTCGTGCATCGCCAGGAGAAACTCGCGGTCGAGCGAGAAGCCCGATGCTTTCGCCAGAACCGCGTCCATCCCACAACTTGGACAGAACGGAGTCTGGGGCACACCCTTCGCGTCGTGGTCCGTCCAGTGTCGAACCGCACAGGGCTCGAAGGTAGCAAGGCACGCGAAGCAGGCGCAGAGATCGCTCTCCAGAACAGCATCACGATTCCGCATGGACGCCCGATGGGCCTGCTCGAGAAGCGTTGCCTCGTACGTCATGAAACTACCTCGACAGCTCGTTTCCCGTGTACGACACGCCGTGGCGGCATGCCGACCGGCAGCTGAGCTGCAGGGCCGAAGCGTTCAGCTCCCCTAAGAAAGACCCAGCCACGCCCAGAGCTGCTCCGTTTTCGGTACCACCGGTAGCCTCGCGAGCCGCGCCGGCCGCCCCTTCCTCAGTTCAACTCCAAGAGTTCGAGGTTCAGGAAGTCTGCCGCCGTTCTCGCCAATGCGGGAAACGCAGCAGACTCAGAGCGAGATACTCGTGGCGGGTCGTCGGTGAAGCAGCCGATTCTAGCGACGAGCGCATGCTCGTCCTCGGCACGTCGAACCAGCTCAAAGGACCACCCCCCGGTTGACTCGCCGGTCCAGCTAGCGCCCTGCCTCCTGCACGTCGCGCGTAGAACCTCGCGGAACAGGGCCTTCGCATCCGAGGGGCCCACCTGCCCCCTGAAGACCGCGGAGAGGACCAGCAATCCTTGGTGTGGATGGCCCTCGATGAGCGCGGAGACGAGGTGGGTGAGAGAGCGGCCACAGCCAGCGCACTCCAACCGACCGACGACGGGCTCGCGAGCCAACGACGCACACACCGGACAGAACCAAGTACCCCCGATCCTGAACGGCAACGATGCTGGCTCCGTCACCGAGGCACCGTCTTCTGAAAGAGCAAGGAGTTGCTCGTAGAGGGCGCGAGACAACGGCATGCCCCCACGCCGACAACCGGCCTCCCAGTCGCTCTCCAAGGGGTC
>JAUHZF010000536.1 GCA_030426145.1 Polyangia bacterium | reverse complement strand
TAGTCGACGATGGCGTCGACGTGCCCCTCCGGGATCATGGCGACGACGGCTCCGTGGGGCGCCAGCCCTTTGAGGCGACTCACCGTCTCCACGTCGGCGCCCTCCGTCGCCTCGAGAAAGACGACGTCCGGTGTGGCGCGCTCGGCGAGCGCCACTGCGTCGTCGGTGCGGCTGCACGCCTCGACCACCCACTCGGACCCATCCTGCAGGGCGTCGGACACCGCTTCACCGACGTCGGGGCTGGACGCGACGACGATGAATTGACCGGGACCGGAAGAGAGATCGTAGGCGGCTACCACCGAGGAGAGAGTCTGCCCCACCCTGACGATCCTGACCACAACAACCGTGCAAGGTGTGCACGCGCAGCCCGTGCACACCTTGCACCGCCCCTGGGTGTGGTTCGTGCTAGCGGCGCGGAGCGGGACGACGATATGCCATCTGACATGACGACCGTGACCACCACCGAGCCCGGCTCCTTCGATCCGAGTCGCCACTTCTACCCACGGGTCCTCAACGCACACATCCATCCTCTCGTGCGGTTCTTCATGGAGCTCGGCAACGAACGCATCGCCGAGCGCTACTGTCACCTACGACCCGAGGCTGATCCCGACGCCATCCGGGCCGTCCTCAAGCATCGAACGCGCTACTTCCGCTGGGGCGGTGCCGACCTCCTCCACACCGTCACCGAGCGTGGCTTTCGGCGCATGATCGTGGTGGAGACGAACTCGTGCCCCTCGGGCCAGAAGTCGATGCCCCTGCTCGCCGAGCGCGAGGAGCAGGCCGGCTACCGGCGCCTTCTCGAGCGCTCCTTTCTTCCCGCCCTCAGCGGCCGCCTCCCCTCGGGCGAGCTCGCGGTCATCTACGACAAGAACCCGATGGAGGTCTCCGGCTACGCCGCGACCATGGCCGACCTCACGGGCAAGCCGGTCCACATGGTGCCCTGCTACACCGACCAGGAAGAGACGGTCCGCACACGCGACGACGGGGTCATCGAGGCCAACCTCAACGGCGAGTGGACCCCCATCCGCGCCGCGCTGCGCTACGTGACGCAGCGCCCCTGGCAGCGGCTTCCTGCCCTGAGCAAGTCGCTCGTCTACAACCCCATCGTGGTGTGCCTGGCCGGGGGGCGGAACAAGCTGCTCGCAGCCAAGGCCTACGACATCTTCAACGCCGAGCTCGAGCACCGCGGTCTGCAGATCACCACCCCAGAGACCATCTGGGACGTGGACAAGTCGCAGGTCCCCATGTGGGTACAGCGCATGGGCGGCTTCGCCGTCGTGAAGATCCCGTACAGCAACGCCGGTCAGGGCGTCTTCACCATCACGCGCCCCGAAGAGCTCGACGCCTTCATGGAGATGGATCACCGCTACGACCGCTTCATCGTGCAGGCCTTGATCGGGCACTCGGGGTGGAGCTCCCGCGGGAAACAAGGCCGCATGTATCACGTGGGCACGGTGCCGAGCCGAAAGGGCGCCATCTACGCCGCCGACGTGCGCTTCATGGTCGGGATCGGGCCCGACGGTTTCTTCCCCGTCGCCATCTACGCACGCAGGGCACGAACGCCTCTGGAGCGTGAGATCGACGGGGCCCCCCACTCGTGGGACATGCTCGGCACGAACCTCTCGGTGAAGCTCGACGAGAACAAGTGGAGCAGCGACACCGATCGCCTCATGCTCATGGATTCGCGCGACTTCAACCGCCTCGGACTGGGCATCGACGACCTCACACAGGCCTATCTCCAGACCATCCTGGCGGTGACGGCCATCGACAAGATGGCGCAGCAGCTGGTGACCCAGAAGGGTCGTTTCCGGCGACGCTTCTTCGCCGCCATCAACCCCGATCCCGCCCTGAACCGAGAACTCATGGCACCGGTCGCAGGATGACGGATCCGAGGCGCGTTCCGTCCATCGATCTGGAGACCCTGCCCCGGGGCAAGATCTCCCGCCTCGAGGTCACCCTCGTGACCGATGCGCTCGGCTTCGACGTGGTCGCGCCAGTGCTGGTGGCCAGGGGAGACAGGCCCGGTCCGGTACTGGGGCTGACGGCCGCGGTGCATGGCAACGAGGTCAACGGAATCGCGGTGATCCATCGCCTCTTCGACCGCATCGACCCACGGAATCTCCGCGGAAGCGTGGTGGCCGTGGTGGCCGTCAACGTGCCTGGTCTACACCAGACCCAGCGCGAGTACGTCGACGGCACCGACCTCAACGACATCATGCCCGGGCGTCCGGGCGGCAACCGGAGCGCGGTCTACGCCCACCGGGTTCTCGAACGCATCGGGAAGGTCTTCGACGTGCACGTCGACCTGCACACGGCCAGCTTTGGCCGGGTCAACTCGCTCTACGTCCGCGCCGACATGACGGAGCCGATGGCGGCCGAGATGGCCTACCTCCAGCGGCCGCAGATCATCCTCCACAACACGCCTTCCGACGGCACCCTACGGGGGGCGATGGCCGAGCTCGGCGTGCCGGCGATCACGGTGGAGATCGGCGATCCGAGCCGGTTCCAGCCGAGCTTCGTCAAGCGCACGCTGACCGGGCTGCGGGCGGTGATGTCCGAGGTCGGCCTGCTGCCCCGACGGGTTCGCGCCGAGAGCCCCGAGCCGGTGCTCTGCCAGCGTAGCCAGTGGCTCTACACCGACGCGGGCGGCCTGCTGGAGGTCTTCCCCGCCCTGACCGACAAGGTCGAAGCAGACGAGGTCGTGGCCCGGCTCAGCAACGCCTGGGGTGACGTCGTGCGCGAGTACCGGGCACCTCACGCGGGCGTGGTCATCGGCAAGAGCACCAACCCGGTGGGTCCGACGGGTGCGCGCATTCTCCACCTCGGACAGCCGGCGGGCGCAGACCACCCCTTCACCTCCCGGGTCCGCGCCGCCCGCAGTCTGCGCGGTCGAACGAGCCGGCCGTCGAGCTCGTGAAGAGTGGCACCGTGCTTGCTTTGGCCAGGGACGCAGCCGACTCACAGAGGGTCGGCGCATTGACTGGAAGCATCGATGAAGACCATCACCGCCCTCGCGTTCCTCATGAGCGCCCTCACCGTCACCGCTTGCAACAAGAAGGAGGAGCCAGCCTCCAAGCCCAAGGCGGGCATGGAGGTGCCAGCGCCCAAGACCGAGAAGGCCGCTCCCACCGAGCCGGCCAAGGCTGAGCCTGCCAAGGCTGCGCCGGCTGCCGACGAGACCGACCCGGAAGAAGCCGACGAGCCTCTGCCCGGCGACGATCTTCCCAGCGGAGAGATCGAGGAGTCTGGCGACGAGGACATGGGCGACTGACGACCCATCCAACCTGATCGAGGGGAGTCACCGCGAGGTGGCTCCCCTGTTTTTTTGGGGCCCGGCGTTTCAGGGTTTGGGAACGGAGGCGGTCACGCAGCGAAAGAGGCCGAGATGTCCGGCCAGCTCGGACGCGTCGACGAGCTGAGGCTGCCACCCTTCGGCTTGGAAAGCGGTGCGCCACGCGCGCACGTAGGCCGCAGCCCGAGGGGCGTCGGCCGGCGGCAACGCCAGCTCCGCGAACGTGGGCACGAAGATTTGCCGTTTCGCCCCCTGGTTGACGAGCAGGCTGTTGGCGGGCGAGTAGACGACCAGATCGATGGGTTCGTCGAGGTTCCGCGGCTCACGGGAGAAGTCGTCGTAGTCGTGCACGGTAGGCGCGATCATGGGGAGCCGGAGCACCCGCAGACCGAGCGCGGCGAGGGCGTCGGCCTGCTCGTCGAGAAAGACCTGCACCACCCGCGCGACGGCACTTCGCACGTACGGAGCGGCAGGAACCTCGTGGATCTGCGGGATGACGACCGTTTTGTCGTCGAGCGGGAGCAAGAAGAGGTCGACGTGCCCGGTCGCTTCGAAGGGCATCGGGGGCACGAAGACGATCTCCTCTGGACGCCGGAAGAAGCGCCGGGCGAGCAAGCTCCGTAGGTCTTCACGGCTGCGCGGCCGGTAGCCCTCCCGGAGCAGGTGCGGGGAGTGCCAGGGTTGCTCGTTGTCCTCGACGACCGCCTCGCTGAGGAACACGAAGCGACCCGCGACCACGAGGTTGCCGTTCTCGTGGATGATGGGGAGCCGGTGCGTCCCCTGGCCAGGGGGCGCGTATCCCTGCCGGTTGGGGTTCTCGGCGAGGTACCGGTAGGCGATGATGCTTCCGTCCGGCTGCCGCACGTAGACGGGCTGGTAGTCCCGCATCCACACCGTCGAGTCGTCGTCCTCGCGCTCGGCATCGACCCAGACGTGGTCCCGGCTCCGATGGGCGCCTCCGAGGTGCTGCGAGAGCGACGGACGAAGTGCGGGGGCGAGCTCATCGAGCCGCTCGTGGCTGACGACGGCCATCATCGGCGCGTAGTCCGGGACGGGCCCCGCCGTGCGCGATGACGGGAGCGCGCCCGTGGGCGCCGGCGCGAGCATCGCGGCGGGCATCTCCGGGGCCGCGTGCGGAGCAGAGGCGCTGAGCTCCCGGCGCTGTCCGCAAGCAACCAGGGCCAAGAGAAGAAGGGCCAGACGGCTTGGCTTCATGTTCACGCTGTTCGCAAGCCCCGTGCCCCCCGTCGTTTCGGGGCGTTCGGTGCCCCGAGTGCAACCAGTGCATCCACCGGGCGTGCAACCGCTGCACCCCTCGGGGTTGGAGAGGGGCTGCAGGGCAGCAGGAGTGGCCCTGGCCCGATTTGGCACGGCCGCTGCCAGGGACGGCGCGCACATGGTTGCTCTGACCGCACTCGCCGCCGCTACCGGCGGCCTCATCGCTCTCGGCGCTGCCGAGTCCGTCGCCCACCGTCGACGGCTGCACCAGATCCCGTGTCGCATCCACGTCGCCGGGACTCGGGGCAAGTCGAGCGTCACACGCCTCGTGGCGGCAGGCCTCCGGGCTTCGGGCAAGGTCACGGCGGCCAAGACGACGGGCACCCTCCCCCGGATGATCTTGCCCGACGGCCGCGAGTGGCCGGTCTTTCGGCCTCGGGGTGCG